>CAKZYJ010000521.1 GCA_937884755.1 uncultured Flammeovirgaceae bacterium | reverse complement strand
ATTGAGTAAATCCCTAAAACCAAAGCTTTCAAAAACCACTGGTATTCTTTTTTTCTAAGTCTACCAGTCAATTTCTTCTTTGCCGTTCTCCCCCAGGTATTCGTTGGCTAGTTTGAAGTGGTTGTTGCCAAAAAAGCCCCGATCCGCTGCAAAAGGTGAAGGATGAGCCGATTTCAGTACGTAATGTTTGCTTTCGTCAATAACGGCTCCCTTCTTCTGCGCATAAGCTCCCCACAGTAGAAACACCACACCTTCTCGCTCGTCCGATATTTTTTTAATCACCGCATCGGTAAACTCCTCCCAGCCTTTTTTCTGGTGCGATCCGGCCTGACGAGCTCGAACAGTTAACGTAGAGTTGAGCAGTAATATTCCCTGTTGCGCCCATCGCTCTAAGTTGCCACTATCCGGCATTGGTTTATTGTATTCGTTTCTAATCTCCTTAAAAATATTGATTAGCGAAGGCGGTTTCGTAATTCCATCTCGTACCGAAAAGGCTAGCCCATTCGCTTGTTTGGGACCGTGGTAGGGGTCCTGTCCCAAAATGACCACCTTCACCTGATCAAACGGAATCAGATCAAAGGCACGAAAAATCTCCCTACCGGGAGGGTACACCACCTGGTTCTGGTATTCAGCTCTGAGAAATTGAGCCAGTGCTTCAAAATAAGCTTTGTCAAATTCTTTGGCTAGCTTTTCCTTCCAGGAAGGAGCAATGCGTACATCCATAGTGATTTGTGTAGATTATTTCAAACTTATCATTAACTTTCGCCGTAAACTATGTACAATGGTAACAGAAATCACAGAAGGCGTCAAGGTCAGCATCGAGACGGAATACCAACCGGAGTATTCTGACCCTAGTCAAAGCCATTATGTATTTACCTACCACGTTACCATTGAGAATAACAGTAATTTCACGGTAAAGTTATTACGCCGCCACTGGATCGTAATTGATGCTGGATACCCCAAACGTGAAGTAGAGGGCGAAGGCGTGATTGGCAAGCAACCTACGCTGGAGCCCCGTCAATTTCACCAGTACGTATCGGGCTGCAACCTTAAGTCTGGAATTGGCAAAATGAAGGGCTCCTTCCTAATGGAGCGCATCAGCGATGGTAAACAATTCCGAGCTGTGATTCCCGAATTTACGATGGTAGCTCCCTACCGGGTTAATTAATGCTTTCATGGTGGAAACGGCGTTCACTGCTGGTGGGCTACGTTTACTATTGGGTTCATACAGTTAACCAGCGCCCGCTACAACCTCCCTTCATTTACGATTTCTATTATAAGGCAATTAGACGAACTGCCAGCCATCCTGATTTTCACGCGATTGAACGCTACCGGCACAAATTACTAGCATCCCGAGATAAAGTCACTACTACTGAGCTCGGTGCTGGATCATCGGTAGGAACTTCCCAAGTGCGTTCGGTGAGTAGCATTGCCAAGTACTCTCTAAGTTCCCTCAAGTTTGGCAGGTTTTTATTTCATCTGGTGCAGTTTCTGAAACCAACTACCATCATTGAGTTTGGAACTTCGCTAGGAGTAACTACACTGTACTTAGCCCTAGCTGATAAGGATACTAATGTGTACACCTTAGAGGGTTGCCCTGAAACCGCTCAGATCGCGCAGCAAGGCTTTAAACAGTTTGAGCGAAGCAACATTGAACTAAGACTAGGAAATATTGACGAGACTCTTCCGGCACTGCTCCAGAAAGTACCTACCGTTGATTTAGCCTATGTGGATGCTAACCACCGTAAAGAAGCTACTCTCAACTACTTTAAGCAGTTATTGGCTAAGACTACGGAGGAAAGTGTTCTGGTCTTCGACGATATCTACTGGTCTTTTGATATGATAGAAGCTTGGAATATCATTAAAAATCACCCCCAAGTGACTCTTTCTATAGATTTATTCGATGCAGGCCTGATCTTCTTCCGCCCACACCCTACCAAGCAACACTACTTTTTGAAGTTTTAACCTTTATTATCTTTTTTCTGAAGGTCGATGAATAGTTCCATTCCCTGCCGAGGAGGAATAGAATTGTAGGAAGTTTCAAAGATATGAAAATGAAAATACGGCTCGAAGTACGGTCGGTACTCTTGCCGGTTTCCACCAAAGGGAAGGTGATCTTGATATAAAGGAGCATCAAACAGCAGTCCTACCAGCCTTCCTCCTGGCTTTAATAATTCATGCATCTTCTGGGCATAAGCTGGACGAAGCTTTGGGTCTAAAGCACAAAAGAAAGTTTGCTCAATAATCAGATCAAACTGCTCTTCCAAATCAAAGAAGTCTTGATGCAAAATCTGCCCGTTTGGAAAGGTTGGATACTCCTGTTTAAACCTCTCCAGAGGGTGCTTGCTGATGTCAACGATGAAAACATTAGCAAAGCTTCGTTCAAATAGATAAGCAGCTTCGTAGCTGTTTCCGCTGCCGGGTATTAAAATTTTTATATTTTTGTCGGACAACTGGTCAATGTAGGTTTTGAGGGGAGTGGTAATTGCCCCGGCATGCCACCCTGTTTTTTCCTGCTGATACCGATTTGTCCAATAACTTTCGTTCAGTATTTCCATTTTTGCAGAATAAAGCTGAATTTTTTTACAACCAAGAATTGTTCAACCTTACGTATTAAACTACTGACCCATGGAAGAGACTACGAATTCTGGCTCAAATAAAAGAAAAACGTTACTGATTGTGATTGGTTTGCTAGTGCTTACCAATTTGGTAGTACTTTTTCTGTTTTACCAAAACAATCAGAATAAAACTACGGAACTGCAAAGCAGCAAGGCTGAATTACAGGAAACTTACGCCAAACTGGAATCAATCAGTAATGAGTTAGACCTAAAAATCCAGGAAATACAGAAACTCGGTGGCGATGTAGAGGAACTGCGACTGATCCGCGAAACGCTAGAGCAGGAAAAGGAACAACTAGAAAACGATCAGGTATTAGCTCAAAAACGCTATAACCAAATTAGGAACCGAGTAGAAGGTTACCGAGAGCTGCTGCTTAAAAAGGACGATGAAATTGCTGAATTACAGCGGCAAAATGAGCTACTCTATACCGAAAATACTGAGCTAAAGGAAGAACAACAGCAACTTAATAAAACCATCACTCAGATTGAGTCTGAAAAAGGGCAACTAGCTGATAAGGTGGCGGTAGCCTCCCAGTTAGAAGCTGAAAACATCAAGGTGATCGGCCTGAACAGTCGCGGAAAAGGCAAAGAGCGTGATCGTTATCGCAGTAACCAGTTAGAACAGGTACAAGTATCCTTTAACATTGCCAAAAACGATGTTGCTCCTGTTGAGGGTAAGGACATTTATGTTAGAATCGTAGAGCCGGACGGTAGCGTTATTTTTGATGTAGCGAAGGGCTCCGGTACTTTCATGCACAACGGAGAGGAAGTTTTTTACACTATGAAAAAAGATATTCTCTTCGATAATACCGGTCAAGCACTTTCGTTCGTATATGAAAAAGGAAGTGACTATATAGAAGGCCGCCACAAAGTGGAGATTTATGCTGACGATTACATTATCGGCACCACCAACTTTGAAGTACGCTAGCATGTTTTTAGGTCTTCGTTGCTTGACTCTATTCTACTTGACCTTGTTATCCACTACCTTCGCAGCCCAGCCTATAGCCAACTCTTTGGATATTCAGGGACACCGGGGCTGTCGGGGATTGCTACCGGAAAATACCATCCCAGCGTTTCTGAAAGCAGTTGAATTAGGTGTGACTACGTTAGAGCTAGACGTGGTTATCTCCCAAGACAAACAGGTAGTCGTATCACACGAGCCATTTCTTTCACACGTTATCTGCCAAGGACCTATGGGAGAAACTATTGATGGTGAAAAAGAAAAAGACTACAACCTATACGAGATGCCCTACGCTGTTATTGAGCAGTGCGATTGCGGTAGCCAGCCCCATCCCCAGTTTCCCGAGCAGGAGAATTTTGCGGTTCATAAACCACTATTGAGCAAGGTGATTGACACAGTAGAGCAGTTTATCGCCAGCAACGACTACAATCCTGTGTTCTACAACATTGAGACTAAATCTTCGGAGGCGGGCGATGATATTTTTCATCCGAAGCCAGATGAGTTCACCGATCTACTACTGTCCATTATCGATGAGAAAAACATTCAGGAGCGGGTAGTTATCCAGTCGTTTGATGTCAGAACTTTGCAGGAGATAAAAGAGAAAAAGCCAGACCTAAGACTGGCTCTACTTATTGGTAATACTGATTCTCCGAAGCGAAATCTAGACAAACTTGGTTTCACTCCGACAATCTATAGTCCGTACTATAAATTAGTTGATGCAGACTTGATGCAACTGGCTAAGCGTCAGGCGATACAAATCATTCCCTGGACGGTTAATGAGCCTGAAGACATCAGGAAAATGCTAGAAATGGGTGTAGACGGAATTATCTCGGATTATCCCGATCGCGTGATTGCCATCACCGAAAAGTAATTAATTCCGACTTACCTTCCTCTTCTCCACGACGAACCCTTCGGCAAATACTTTGTACTGATCAAAAATGGATCGAACTGCTCCTTGCAGATAGCGCTTGTCGCTATAGAAGCTGTCCCCAAATACTCCGGATGCGTAACCCTGCCAAATAGACTTTTTCCGCTCTCGGTCGTACATCAGCACCAGTAAGGTTCCCTGTCGCAAATTATACTTAACCGGATCCATCTCCTGATCAATGTTTTCTTCGTACTCTATGAAGAGCTCAATATCAGGCTGATCGTAGCCAGTGAAGAACAAGCTATCGTAGAAAATTTTGTAAGAGACCAGTAAACGAGGGTCGCGGGTAGTGTATTCATAGCCCTGCAATTCCATGCGGGCTCGAATAGCACTTTCAATAATGTCGTTTTGCAAACTAGAGTCAGACCCGGAACTACGGGTATCTAGAAAGTTAAATGTTTTGTAACGACGAAAATCGCCTTCGAAGCTGTAATCGGATTCCACCGGAAACTCCTTGTAGCCCATACAGCTGGCAAAAAGCAAGAGGGTGAGTAATGAAACTGTAGAAAATGCTCTCATAAGAAGAATAATAGGTAGCTCTGTGAATAATCAATTTACTAAGAAAATGTTTCAGCCGGAAATATCCAAATCAGGAAAAATCTGCTAAAACCACCAAAGTTCTATTTACATCGGGCTAATAAATCGTACCCTACCGTATCATATTGGCCATTTTTAGCTTTAAAAGAACCAATATCGCCTTAGAAAAAATTTATAAATGTCGGTTGCACTACTTTTTTGCATCAGAGCATATGGGCTTGCCATACTACGTAAGAGTAGGCAGCAAATCGAATGAACCGGGCGGAAGCAAAGAGCAGGTACTTTCTGGTAGGAAAATCAACTGACCCTATCAGCATGCTTACACCCGAAAACGGCAGAGGGGTTAATGCAGCTACAATTATTAAAAATGCTCCGAAGCTGTGGAAGTATCGCTCGTACTGACCAAAAACCCGCTTTCTAAAATAGGTATAAAAACGAGTGTGACTCAAATAACTACCAATTAGATAACCGGCGACACCAGCAGCATAAGATATCAACGCTAAAGCCCCTACGTTTATGATATAGCTGGCAAGTTTTTCTAAACGAAGAGCCCAAATCATGAATATTTCAGGCGGTATAATCCCAAAAAGTAGTTCGGAAGCCGAATAGATAAGATATACCACTGATGGCCGCTCGTAAATCGGGGCCAACCAGGTAAAATAGTCAACGTCAATTCGGTCTTTCAGAAAAACAAAACTTCCTATTAGCAGCAGTAATACCAGTAACCCCCGCCCAAAGTTGCGGATAAAAAACCAAAACTTTTCCCGATCAGACATTCAAAATCCAAGACAACAACCCATTAATAATAGAAAGAACAACTCCGAACAACAATGCCCAGCCAAAATTTTTGATCTTCAGCCCACTGAGCATAGCGTCTATGACCATCAAAATTAGCGCGTTGATCACTAGAATGAACAACCCCAGCGTAAGAATAGTAATTGGAATAGTCAGAAAAACCAGGATTGGTTTAATAACCGCGTTGATGATGGCTAGTAGCACTGCAGTAATCAGTGCTGTCCAGAAGTTGTTTATGGTTCACCCGCGCAGCAGATAAGCCGCTAGAAATACTGCCACCGCGTTTACTAAAATTGATACAATCATACGTTTAAGTTAGATTTTGAGGTAGTTTATACCAAAGTAGTGAACCAGTGCGCTGCGAGACTTCTGCCCACTGTTCTACCGTAAGCTTTACTAGAGCTAATCCTCCCGGCACCACATTTCCTACCTCATCTCCGGTTAAATATTCAAGCAAATAGCTCACCGTTGGGTTGTGCCCGACGGCCATAATCCGTTCTACGTTTTCATCCTGTTTGTTTATAACCGCCAAAAAAGTTCGTAACGATCCATCGTACAAATCCTGAATAGCTTGAATACGCTGCTGGGAGTAGCGAAGCTGCTCGGCAATCATCTGAGCAGTAGCCTTTGCCCGTACGGCTGAGCTACAGATGATCAGGTCGGGCTGCCAGCTTTGCTGCTTCAGAAAATCTCCTACCCGCACCGCATCCTGATAGCCCCGGGGAGTCAGGTTCCTATCAAAATCCCGTTGTTCGGCTTGAGATTCTCGGGCTTCGGCATGACGGACAATGAGTAATTGTTTAACCATTTATTTTCTTTGCAGTTAAAGAGGTCAGAATTCTTTTTGTTTATTTGCAGATTAAGTGCCGTACAACCAAACAATTTTATTGTACGAATCGTGAAGAAAAAGTGTTATTCCGAATAGGCGTAACCCTGAAAACCACAAAAGTAGCATAATTTATGGCAAAAAATATTGTGATAGTTGAGTCTCCGGCCAAAGCGAAAACCATAGAAGGATATTTAGGTAGCGATTACATCGTAACTTCCAGTTACGGCCACGTTCGCGACCTTCCTAAAGAAGATACCGGAGTTGATGTTGAAAATGGCTATCAGCCCACTTATCAGGTTTCGCCTGATAAGAAGGAAGTAATTTCCCAACTAAAGAAACTGGTAAAAGATGCCGATACGATCTTTCTAGCCAGTGACGATGACCGCGAAGGCGAAGCTATTTCCTGGCATCTGAAAGAAGTACTTAAGCTAAATGACGAAAACACCCGACGCATCGTTTTCCGCGAGATTACGAAGAAGGCCATTCAAAAAGCCATACAATCGCCCCGAGGCATTGATACTGACTTGGTGAACGCCCAGCAAGCCCGGCGCATTCTCGATCGGCTGGTAGGCTATGAACTCTCTCCGGTACTCTGGAAAAAAATCAAACGAGGACTGTCTGCCGGACGGGTACAATCGGTGGCGGTTCGCTTAGTGGTGGAGCGGGAACGACAGATTGCTGATTTTACGGCAAAATCTTCTTATAAAGTTACGGCTAACTTCATATTAGACAACGGTAGTGTGCTTAAAGCCGATCTGCCCAAAAAGTTTGACAACGAAGAGGAGGCCCGCGAATTTTTGAATACCTGTCTGGATGCTGAGTTTACTATCGCCAAGCTCGAGAAGAAACCGGTAAAAAGATCACCTGCTCCTCCGTTTACTACCTCTACTCTACAGCAGGAAGCCTCCCGCAAATTGAGTTTCTCAGTATCCCAAACCATGACGCTGGCCCAGCGACTGTACGAAGCCGGAAAGATCAGTTATATGCGTACTGACTCTACCAACCTCTCGGAAGAAGCGGTAGAGAGTGCCTCTAATGAAATCTTAAGTGCTTACGGAGATCAGTATCTTCAGAAGCGAGCGTACAAGACAAAATCTGATTCAGCCCAAGAAGCGCACGAAGCCATTCGCCCCACCAATTTCTCGGAGAAAGAAGCCAGCAGCGACCGTAATCAACAACGCCTGTACGAACTCATCTGGAAACGGGCTATTGCCTCCCAAATGGCTGATGCTCAGATAGAACGAACTACCGCTACTATTGATATTTCTACTAGCCCACTTAATTTAGTAGCTACCGGGGAGGTAATCAAGTTTGAAGGTTTCCTGAAGGTATACATTGAATCTTCGGACGATGAGGACGATGAAGATAAAAAAGGTATGTTGCCGCCTTTGACCGAAGGCCAAAAGCTTGATTTGGATGAGATGAAAGCCCGACAGACCTTCACCCGTCACCCACCCCGCTACACAGAAGCGAGTTTGGTAAAAAAACTAGAAGAAATGGGTATTGGCCGTCCATCTACCTACGCCCCCACCATTTCTACCATCCAGAAGCGAGGCTATATTGTGAAGGAAGACCGTGACGGTTACGACCGGGAGTACAAAGAGATGACATTGGTGAAGAAGGAGAACCAGGTTAACGAAAAAGTATTGACCGAACGCACCGGTACCGAAAAACGCAAGCTCTTTCCTACTGACGTTGCGATGGTAGTTAACGATTTTCTGACCGAGCACTTCGATACGGTGATTGACTACTCCTTCACGGCTGAAGTAGAAAAGGAATTTGATGAGATTGCCCAGGGTAAGAAAGCTTGGGAGCAGATGATTGATGAGTTTTACCAGCAGTTTCACCCTAAAATCAAAACTTCGGAAGAAATTGACCGCTCTACCATCAAAAACGACCGTCATCTAGGGGAAGATCCTAACACCGGTCAGCCGGTGATTGCCCGCTTAGGTAGATTTGGGCCTATCGTTCAGATTGGAGAAACCGACGGCGAAGAAAAACCGAAATATGCTAGCTTACGTAATGGGCAGTTTATTGAAACAATCACGCTGGAAGAAGCCCTGGAACTCTTTAAGCTCCCTCGTGATATTGGCGAGTATGAAGGTGAAGTGATGACTGCCGCCATTGGCCGGTTTGGACCCTACGTTCGTCACGATGGTAAGTTTTATTCTTTGGGAAAAGAAGATGATCCGTTTACAGTAGACGAAGACCGCGCCATTGAAATTATTGAGGCTAAACGTGAAGCGGATAAAAATAAGTACATCAAAGTATTCGATTCCGATCCTGAAGTGCAGGTTCTAAATGGCCGCTACGGCCCCTACATTAAAGTGGGTAAAAAGAACGTGAAAATTCCGAAGGATAAAAAACCCGAAGAACTGACTCTGGAAGAATGTCTGGAGTTGGCCGAAAAGGCTCCCGAAAAGAAGGGTCGCGGTGGGCGAAAGCGAAAAAGCTAATCGCTAATTTTTTCGCCGTTAGTTACTGATATCTTTCGGCTCTAACACTTAGCGGTGACTTAGAAATTGTGTATCTTCAAGGTCTGGCTAATCTTCACTACTACCAAAGCCGACCGTTATGATACGCATTACAACCTTACTGCTAGGCCTGTCTCTATTATTGGGCTGTCAATCTGGTTCCAAATTTTCATCGGCTAATGAAGTTCCTGTTACGGAGTCTGTTGGCAAAGACAATATAGCCTACCAATGGGGTGAGATCGCCTTAGAGGCTACTGCCCGCGATACTGAGCGCTTTAACCCTCGACCAACGATTACATCTCGCTATCTAGGATTGATCTTCACGGCCGTATTCGATGCTTGGTCCCGATACGATGAGCAGGCTACTCCGGTATATCTCACTGACGTTGAACGTCGTCCTACCGAAGAACAAATCCTAGGGAATAAAGAAATTGCTATTAGCTGCGCTGCCTATCGGGCGATGAGCGAATACTACTATACCGACAGTCTGCTTTACCAGCAATTTATGGAAGAGTTAGGTCTAGATCCTACGAATCAGTCCTTAGATCCAACTACTCCTGAAGGAATAGGCAATCTAGCGGCTAAAGCAGTGATAGAGCAGAGAAAAAACGATGGCTCTAATCAGTACGGAGACGTAGCCGGTTCAAATGGAGAACCTTATTTTGACTATACCGCTTATCAACCCGTTAACTCACCCGATGAAAATATTGATGGCAATCGTTGGCAACCCAAATACTTCTCTGACGGAAAAGGCGGCAAGTATGCTCCAGAATGTCTCACTCCCTACTGGCAGTTGGTAGAACCTATTGCGTTGGATTCAGCCAGTCAGTTTCGGCCTGGTCCCCCTCCTATGATTGGATCAGACCAATTAAAAGCAGAAGTTAAAGAGGTTATTGATGTACAAGCCTCTCTCACCGACGAACAGAAGGCTTTGGTTGAATTTATGCGCGACGGTCCTCAGTCGGTACAACAAGCGGGTCACTGGTTGGTATTTGCCCAGAAGGTTTCAGTACGCGATCAGCATGCGTTAGATGAGGACGTAAAAATGTATTTTCTGAATCAAGCTACTGCAATGGATGCGTTCATTGCCGCCTGGGATTCTAAAATGTACTACGACTATGCCCGACCTTACGCCCTGGTGCATGATTACTACCAAGATCAGGTGATTGAAGCCTGGGGTGGCCCTGATAGGGGCATGGTAGAAATGAAAGGACAGGAATGGCGACCGTATTCGCCCGAAACGTTTCTTTGCCCACCCTTCCCTAGCTACGTATCGGGGCATAGCTGTGTAAGCGGTGCCTGTGCTGAAGCTTTACGTTTATTTACTGGAAGCGATGAGTTTGGCGACGAAGTTCAATTAGTCCCCGGAGCCCTTACTGAGCCAGATAACTTAGGCGATACTGTTACCATTCATTTCCCAACTTTTACAAAAACAGCCGACATGGCAGGTATTTCACGAGTGTTAGGTGGCTATCACATCCAAGCTGATAACGTAGCCGGATTGAAGCTCGGACGAGACGTAGCCCACCGGGTTTGGAAAATGTACCAGAAGCATGTGGGCGAAGAGAACACTTCCGTTGCCCAGAAATAACTGATAATCAACCTGAAGTTAAGTGGTTAGTTTCTAATTATTTCCTCCTTTATTCAGCATTCAATTTCGCTACTAACAATGGCTTTCTTACTTGGCTGAGGGGTAAAGTTTCACCGGAGTGTAAAATCACCTGGTAGTGCCTAAACTCATCTTGCTGAATTGCTTTTACGGAAGACAAGCGTACTATTACCGAACGATGAATTCTGATGAAGACCTCTGGGGATAATTGCTTCTCCAGATGATCTAGACTTTGCCTAATCAAATATTTCCGATCTTTTACATAAGCCTCAACATACTGGTTAGCCGATTTTATGAACAGTATTTGGTTCGTATCTATGTATTCCGTGACATTGCGATGCTTGTAGGGTAATCGCTGTAGATAAGTAGTTTTACTTTTCAAATTAAATTGACCGATCAATTGGTGGACAACTTCCTGAGTGATGGGAGCAGCTAAACGGTTGGTGGCCCGCGAAACTGCCTGGTCAAACCTTTGGGCCGTAAAGGGTTTCAGCAAATAGTCTATCGCATTCAATTCAAAGGCTTTCACCGCAAAATCATCGTAGGCCGTTATAAAGATGACATGGGGAATATTGACTATCCGTTTTAAGACTTCTATTCCATTATAACCGGGCATTTGTATGTCCAAAAAGACTAAATCAGGCTGGAGGTCTTTCAACAATTTTTGGGCTTCTACTCCATCCTCTGCTTCTCCGATTAACGCTAAGTGGCTATGCCGTTCCAGGTGAAGTTTCACCAGCGAACGAGCGTCCGATTCGTCATCAATGATTGCCACTGAAATAGTATTTTTCATGAAGCAGGAAGATTCATTTGGGTATTTACCCCCTTGTTCAAATTGTACAACTTTAGTTCAGCGGTATCACCGTAGTGGGAATATAATCTTTGTTTTACGTTTTGAAGTCCAATTCCACCCTCTTTTTGGACGAGGGGCGGGCCTTCATTATAAACATCAATTTGTAGTTGATCAGTAGGAACAACTCGAGCACTTATTTTTAATAATTGCGCTCCTACGTTTTTAGCAATACCGTGCTTCACGGCATTCTCGACTACCGGTTGCAAAAAGAAATTGGGCACCTCCACTTGCAGTGCCTCCTCCTGTATTTCGTAAACTACCTTAGAATTTTTAAACCGACGCTGTTCTATCTGCAAATACTTTTGCACGTAATTCAACTCTACCGCTAAAGATACAACGGGTCGTCCGTTTTCATTTAGCGAAATGCGTAACAACTCACTTAATCCCGTGGTCATTTCACTGGCGACTTCGGTTTTTTGCTGGTGAATGGCACTAACGATACTGTTCAATGTATTGAAAAGAAAGTGGGGTTGTAGTTGCATTTTCAGCACTCGAAGCTGGTTACTTACTAAGTCTTTTTCTAGCTGAACACCCCTGATTCTCTCCGCTTCTGAATCTTTGTAATAAGTGTAGGCGTGAACCACGGCGATAATGGCCATGCATATAAAAAAGTGCCAATGAAAAAGATTGACAAAGAGTATCTGGTACAAATTGTTAAAGCTTTCCCAGCTTGCGGTGCCGGACGTAGCCAATAACCAAATGATAGTATAGATGCCCAAATACATTAATACTAATCCGACGGATATGAAAAGTAAAACGAAGGAATTACTATAACTTTCCTTCCCAATTCTGAATTTCCCGGCAAGCATAAAAACGATGGGTGTGATCAATGCCCACACCCACCATACGGCTAATTGTACCCAAAAAATGCTTAACCAACTACTGGCCTGACCTGATTGCAGGGATTTAAGGTGCAGTTGAGTAGCCGTAAAAACGGAAACCACTGACCAAACCAATAAATTATAAAGCCAGAATTTTTGGTTAAACTTCACCATATTATTCTACATTGAATACAACTTTTTCGTGCTGCCTCATTCTAGAATGATGCTCAAATTCATCGTGCGTGGAGTAGGCCAATATTAGCCAAAAAGCTTCACCATTTTTCAGTCGGTAGTCATATACATCTTTCCCCTTCCATAAGCGACGGAATTTAATGTAGGTTCCACGGTTGGTTTCGCTGAAGTCAAGAACCTCAATGTCGTGACTGCCTCCTAACGATTCGTCTGTTTTAGGATTGCCAATACCTTGCACATACAAATCAGTACTTTCTTCTTGACCGTCCACAACGTGAAATAAAAGCAAATCACTCCGCACGATGTTATTATCCTGATTAAACCCAACCCCCACCCAGCCTTGGGAGGGGGCTCGTAATTCCATCACTAAAGAATCACCATCTCGGTTGCATTTCCAACTCATGCCGCTCACCGATAACTCCATTTGAGCCTGTGCAGAATAGGCAATGCAGGAGGTTACTAAGAGCATCAGTTTCTTCATTCTTTGATTGGTTTGATATCGGACAATACGGTTACCACCAACCATTTTTCGGCTTCCTTGGCTAAGGAAATTTGATACATAAAATCATACTCATGACTAACTGCTTGCAGTTTAACATCCACCGTCTCGCCTCGTATCACTTGGGCATTTTTTACACTAATTTCTCGGGGAGTACCACCCAGTTTTTTATCAGCTACCATTTTAACGAAGTCCCTTCCTTTAAAGGGCATTAACTTGTCGCCAATTTTAGCGAACTGCATCATTTCGGGATGCAAGACTTGTTCTAAACTCGTAGCGTCATTTTCATCAACAAACTTTACAAAGTCTTTGGCAGCTTCCACTGCATCTTTTGGTGCCTTCTCATTGGGTACTTTGTAACTGGTCATCATTGCCACTAAAACCATTAACATCATCTTCATAATACTAGAAATTTACAAGATTAAATAGTTGATTTACCGGGGCAAGGTGGGAGTTATTTCTGAGGTAAATCAGGGTGATGTTGTGAAGCCAACATTATTTGTTGCGAAATAGGCAAAAACCGTATTGAGTACATCTAATACTCAGTACTACTGTTTCAACGAAGGTTTTACAATTGGTATGCTACTCGCAGTTTCAAATCGTCTGATAACCGACAGGGAAAGTTTATTAGATTACGAAGTAATCATAGACAACTTGGTTTCCCCACAAAGTCAATACTTTATTGAGGAGCTAAGAAACCTTTACTTTGGTCTTCTCGTTAGCTTTGGCGTGTTACCTAACGTAAAGGTATCATTATAAGTGTTTTGCAAACAGAAATTACGGATAGCTCTATCTCTTTAGAGAGTTTGCTATAAGATACTGTTTCAACCAACAGTTTCTCGTCAAACTCATTTTTACTTAAAGAGATTGGTTCTCGATTGAAGCCAGTTGTACTAGTATCTCGTATTCTTCAGCAGTAATATCCTGGTAGAAATAGTAGATAGGATTGACCCGCTCATCGTCTTTAAATACCTCATAGTGTAGGTGAGGTGCAGTTGAAGTTCCGGTGTTTCCCACGTAACCAATACACTGGCCACGTTCTACCTCCTGCCCTACCTTTACGTTGAAATCCTGCAAGTGGGCATAGCGGGTTAAGTAACCATAACCGTGGTCGATAATCACCTGCTTTCCGTAGCCAGTAAATGAGCTTTTCACCTGTTTTACTTTCCCTCCGCCAGTAGCATAAACCGGAGTACCTTGCGGAGCGGAAAAGTCAACGCCCGGATGCATCATTTTTACCTTATAGATGGGGTGCACTCGCATCCCAAAACCTGAAGCCAAGCGTCGTAACTCTTTGTTAGATACTGGCTGAATAGCCGGAAGTGTGGCTAACATTTCCGATTTACTATCGGCCATCGTTAGTAGATCATCGTAAGACTTAGTCTGAATGTAGAGTTGCCGTTTTAACTGATCAATTCGCTGGAAGGTACTCAGAATGATTTCCTCCCGCTCCAAGCCGTTTTCTAACAAATCGTTGTAGCGGTCTACCCCGCCAACCCCGGCATTACGTACCGAGAGCGGAATCGGCTCAGCTTCAAAAATAGTACGATATACGTTGTTGTCTCTCTCTTGCAATGATTGAAGCATTTCATTAGCTCGCTCCATATCTTTGCTTAACATGTCGTAGTAAAATGTAAGCTCTTCGTTTTCTTTCTTTAGTCGAGCGGCTTTGGGGGACTCAAAGTAGGTATCGAAGATAATTACTAGGCTGATTCCGGCTACTAATACCAATACGACAAACCCTGAAATATTCAGCAGTACATCCCATCGGCTTACCCTCACCCGTTCGTACTTGCACGTTTCCGTATCGTAATAGTATTTTATTTTTGCCATAAGTAGTACTTATGAATAGCTTTTCGTTTTACTTTTGCAATTTGCTGTCTTTTTAACATCTTTTACGGCCAAAAAGTCTACAAAAGGTACAAATTATTGTATTCTACCAATAATAGGACCTTTTGAATACCCAAAACATCGCATTCTATGACCTCTAAGGAAATACGTTCGGCATTCATTGAATTTTTTAAACAAAAACAACACCAGTTCGTCCCCTCGGCACCTATTGTAAACAAAGATGATCCCACCCTAATGTTTACAAATGCCGGAATGAACCAGTTTAAAGACTTTTTTCTGGGAAACAAGCCAGCACCTTACTCCCGCGCGGCCAATAGTCAGAAATGTTTGCGGGTGTCTGGTAAACATAACGATTTAGAAGAGGTAGGGTTAGATACCTACCACCACACCATGTTCGAAATGCTGGGCAACTGGTCGTTTGGCGACTACTTTAAGCAGGAGGCCATTGCCTGGGCTTGGGAACTACTAACCGAAGTGTATAAACTGCCCCAAGACCGGCTTTACGCTTCAGTTTTCGGGGGCGACGAGCAGGACAAGCTCCCAGTAGATCAGGAAGCCTACGATTACTGGAAAGGGATTATTGATGAAGATCGGATCTTGTTAGGTTCTAAAGCAGATAATTTCTGGGAGATGGGAGACACTGGTCCCTGCGGCCCCTGTTCGGAAATCCACATAGACTTACGTCCGCAAGATGAAATAGATAAAACACTAGGAAGAAAGCTGGTTAACCAGGATCATCCGCTGGTAGTAGAAATCTGGAACCTGGTGTTCATGCAGTTCAACCGGCAAGCTTCAGGCGATTTACACTCCTTATCCGCTAAGCATATTGATACCGGAATGGGCTTTGAACGGCTAGCGATGGCCATTCAAAACAAGCAATCTAACTACGATACTGATGTTTTCTCGCCATTGATCGAGTTGGTTAGTCAGAAAGCAGATGTGCGCTACGGCGACAGCCGGGAAACCGATATTGCCATTCGGGTAATTGTTGACCATATCAGGGCAATCGCCTTTACTATTTCTGACGGGCAATTACCTTCTAATAACAAAGCAGGCTACGTAATTCGCCGCATCTTACGCCGGGCAGTACGTTACGGGTACACCTTTCTAGAATTGTAAGAGCCCTTTCTGTATTCCTTGATTCCAACTTTAGCTGAGCAGTTTTCTGATATTTTTCCTGAACTAAAGAAGCAGCGGGATTTTGTTAGCAAAGTTGTTCAGGAAGAGGAAACTTCATTTTTGCGTACGCTAGACGTAGGATTGCGTAAGTTGGATCAGATAAAGGGAGAATACCAGGATAAAAAATCTATTCCTGGTGAAGTGGCTTTCGAGTTGTATGATACCTACGGTTTTCCGTTTGATCTAACAGCCCTCATTGCCCGGGAAAGCGGCTACACCGTAGACGAGGCCACCTTTGAGCGAGAAATGCAAAAGCAAAAAGACCGCTCCAAAGCTGCCACTGCCTCCGATACCGGAGACTGGTCAGTGCTTCTTGATGGTACTGACACAAAATTTGTGGGTTACGATACCCTTACCACTGAAGCCAAAATTGTGAAGTACCGGCAGATACAAGAAAAGAAGTCTTCTTACTATCAGTTGGTATTGGACAAAACCCCTTTTTATGCAGAAGGTGGTGGGCAAGTAGGCGATACTGGAGTTTTGGAGACCAATGGAGAACATGTTTTTATCTTCGATACCAAAAAAGAGAATGACCTGATTGTTCACTTCACCAAGAAGTTGCCTACTAATTTGGATGCAACTTTTCAGTGTGTCGTGGACAGTAAGAAACGCCAGTATACACAGAACAATCATAGCGCTACGCATTTGATGCACGCCGCCCTCCGTCAGGTATTGGGTGATCACGTGCAACAGAGAGGATCCCTGGTAAACGATCAGCTACTGCGATTCGATTTTTCCCACTTCTCCCGTATGACTAAAGAAGAAATCCAGCAGGTTGAGCAAATGGTAAATGAGCGAATCCGAAAGAATATCCAGCTGGAGGAGTTACGAAAAACCCCCATTGATGAAGCTAAAGCAATGGGAGCCATGGCGCTGTTTGGCGAGAAATACGGGGAAGAAGTTCGGGTTATTGTCTTCGACCGTGATTTTTCGGTGGAACTCTGCGGCGGAACACATGTTCCCGCCACCGGGCATTTGGGGTTCTTTAAGATTATTTCTGAAGGCTCAGTAGCCGCCGGAGTGCGCCGCATTGAAGCCATCACGGGTTTAGCTGCCGAAACCCATGTCCGAGAACAGGAAGGATTATTATCCAGTATTAAAGAAACCCTGAAGAACCCGCGTGATCTGCAAAAGGCCGTGGACGGATTGTTATCAGAAAGAAACCAATTACAGAAGCAAATTGAGAGTCTCCAACAGGAGAAAGCAGCTGGTATCAAGCAAGAACTGATTGACAAGGCTTATTCCGTGAACGGAGCGCAAGTAATTACCGAAAAAGTCAGCCTGCCTCAAGCTGATATGCTCAAACAACTCGCCTTCAACTTGAAAAATCAGGTAGACGCCTTGGTAATGGTTTTGGCCGCTAATATCAATGATAAACCACAGATTGCCGTGGTAGTAGACGAGAAATTCACCCAGTCACACTATCTGCAAGCAGGGCAAATGATAAAGAAACTGGCCAAACACAATCAGGGCGGTGGCGGCGGTCAGCCATTCTTTGCTACTGCTGGCGGAAAAGACGTAAACGGATTAGATAAAGTATTGGAAGAAGCTAAGGAGATGATCAGTACCGCTTTTGGCTAGCTGCGTATTTGTACTATTCCCGGTTGAAGTCAATTTTATCAACCAGGTAGGTTCCACCGAACTGCTTAATAAGCATGAACACCCGAAATTCACCTCGTTCATGAACGAATGTACCAACGGTATACTTTAACCCTTCTTTAGAAGAACCCTGATGTACGTATCGGAAATCCTGCGGGGGATACTTAGTAAAAAAGTCCTTCAGCACAAACTCAGCTTGGTTTCGGCTATAGCTTGCTTTTTCTCCGTTAATACTGATTTCAACGGTGTTATTCAGGTATTTGCTAAGCTCGCGGGAACTTCCAGACTTCAAAGCATCGCGTACACTGTTAATCACGTCAGCCTGCGCCTGTAGCGGCTGAAGGCTTCCCACCAACAGGCTAAGTGTTAACCACAACAATGCTTTTCTACACAAATAAATCATAAATTATTGCGACTTTCCCAACTGTTTGCCAAAACTGTGCCAACCACAGGTCGCGAGAAGTAATTCTTACTATCCCATAGTTGATCACAAAGTCCTAATTAAAGATTGTAGAAAACTACAGCTATAATACACTTATTTTTTAAACATATGTAGAATAATTACTGATTATTTATAGATGACGAAAGGGAGCCGACATTATAGAATTAGGATTTTGTTCAGTTGCAAAACGCTTAAATACAGAGTGATTTATAAGACAACAAATTGTACTTTTTAAGTATACTTTACTTTTATCACACTCTTTCATGCCTATAATTTTTTTGTAGTAACGTATCCAGAAATATTCCTATCTCATTACTTTAGCAGCGAATAGATAAATACCTAT
This sequence comes from uncultured Flammeovirgaceae bacterium, assembly GCA_937884755.1. Classification (GTDB taxonomy): domain Bacteria; phylum Bacteroidota; class Bacteroidia; order Cytophagales; family Cyclobacteriaceae; genus Tunicatimonas. Next base: position 38,122 of record CAKZYJ010000521.1, on the reverse strand, counting down.
TTTGTCTATGTTCGGTAAATCCTGGCGCACTTACATTCATGGTACTAAAGAGCTGATTATTAATCGGCTTAGTTTTGGTTTATTATTATTGATGGCTAGCCTAGTCATTGGGCAGTTAGGTTATACGCTGATTGAAGACTACGATGCCATTGATGCTTTCTACATGACCGTCATTACGCTATCTACGGTAGGGTTTACCGAAGTACGCGAACTGTCCGATAATGGTCGTATCTTTACTAGCTTCTATATTATCATTAATTTAGGAATATTTGCGTACGCAGTTGGTACCATCACCTCCTACTTTGTAGAAGGAGAATTTGCCGAATTGTACCGACGCTTCACCATTGGTCGTAAAGTGGATAGACTAAAAAATCATATTATCGTGTGCGGTATGGGACGCAACGGCTCCCGCACCTGTGAAGAACTGGAAAAAAGTCAACGTCCGTTCGTAGTCGTTGAGCTTAAATCTGAATCAGTTGAGCAGTACGCTGATACTGAAAACTTCCAATACGTAATTGGCGATGCCACTACCGATGAGGTACTTATATCCGCTGGAATTGAGCGAGCGGAAGCGATTATCACTACCCTACCCCGCGATGCCGACAACGTATTTATCACCCTTACTGCCCGAGAACTGAATCCTAACGTAAAAATTATTGCTAGAGCTTCAGAGGAAAGTGCCGAAAAAAAATTATACCGAGCGGGTGCCAATCAAGTTGTAATGCCCGATGCCATTGGCGGAGTACATATGGCCCGCCTCATTACCCAACCCTCGGTGATTGAGTTTCTAAATATTCTATCGGGCGCTGGCACTAATAGTCTCAAATTAGAGGATATCATGTTTGAGGAGCTCCAGGAACCCTACCGAAACAAAACCTTACGGGAGCTCAACATCCGCCAGCATACCGGAGCTACCGTTATTGGCTTTCGTCACCAATCCGAACGATTTACGTTTAACCCCCCTGGCGATCTGAAATTTGAAGCTGGCGACACCATGATTATCGTAGGGGCTGAACGAAATATTCAAGCGTTTCGGGATTATTATACCTAGCTTCAAAATCGTTATTTATCCCCTACATTTGCAGTAAAGATTCTAACAAGTATGACTGCCGAAGAAGCCAAGAAAGCCATTGAGCAACTTAGCGAGAAGATAACCTACTACAACCACAAGTACTATCAAGAGAGCATTTCCGAAATATCCGATTACGAATTTGATCAGTTGCTAGAGAAACTAATCAAATTAGAAGAACAATTTCCGGAGTATCGCTACCCAGACTCTCCCAGCCAGCGAGTAGGAGGTACTATTACCAAAGAGTTTGAAACGGTATACCATACCTACCCTATGCTCTCGCTCAGTAATACTTACTCGGAAGAAGACCTAACTGAATTTGACCAACGGGTAGCTAAAGCTTTGCCCGACCAAGAGTACGAATACCTGTGTGAGTTAAAGTTCGACGGAGTAGCTATCAGTCTCCGCTACGAAAACGGTCTGTTGAACTTAGCTGCTACGCGTGGCGATGGAGTACGGGGCGACGATATTACGGCCAATGCCCGAACCATTCGCTCGCTGCCGCTACGAGTAAAGGCCGATAACTTACCATCTACTTTTGAGGTACGGGGAGAAGCCTTTATGCCTCGGTTGGTATTTGACGAACTGAATCGTGAGCGGAAAGCTGCTGGTGAAGCTTTACTTGCTAACCCACGAAATACTACTTCGGGTACGCTTAAAATGCAGGACTCATCTCAGGTAGCTCAGCGCAAACTAGACTGCTATATATACTCTTTGGCTAGTGAGGGGATGAATATTCAAACTCATGAGGGGGCCATTAAATTACTTGAGAGGTGGGGGTTTCAGGTTTCACCTACCTACCAGAAGTGCCGAACTCTTGAAGAAGTATTCGCTTACATTAACACCTGGGAAGAAAAAAGACTAACTCTCCCATTAGATACCGATGGTATCGTTATCAAGGTGAACAGTACTCAACAGCAGAAAATTTTAGGCAGTACTGCCAAAAGTCCTCGTTGGGCTATTGCCTACAAGTACAAAACGCAAAGTGCTTCTACCATACTACATAATATCACCTATCAAGTAGGTCGTACCGGAGCTGTGACTCCGGTAGCTAACCTCGAGCCAGTTTTGCTAGCCGGAACCGTGGTGAAGCGGGCTTCACTGCACAATGCTAATGAGATAGCCCGTCTGGATGTACGCTTTGAAGATACTGTATTTGTAGAAAAAGGCGGTGAGATCATTCCTAAAATCACTGGCGTAGATGTAAGTAAGCGTCTTCCACTCAGCCCGCCTGTTCAGTTTCCAACCCACTGTCCAGAATGTAATACCGCTCTAGTACGTCGAGAGGGTGAAGCGGTACATTTTTGTCCCAACCAGCAGGGTTGCCCACCACAGATCAAAGGGCGAATTGAGCATTTTATTCAGCGTAATGCGATGAATATTGATAGTATTGGTAAGGAAACTGTAGCTCAATTGTATGAAAACGGCTTAGTTAAGAACGTAGCTGATCTGTATCAGCTATCGTATGATAAGATTTTTGCCTTAGAGGGTTTTAAAGAGCAGGCTACCCGAAACGTACTGGAAGGTGTCGAAACTTCTAAGCAAATACCGTTCAATCGGGTGCTGTTTGCCCTGGGTATCCGCTACGTAGGCCGCTCGGTGGCAGAAAAGCTAGCCGATCATTTTAAAAATATTGATGCTTTAGCTGAGGCAACCCACGAAGAACTAATCGAAGTACCGGAAATCGGGGAACGTATTGCGCAAAGCGTACTGGAATTTTTCGCTGACCCGGCAAACCACCAATTGATTAATGAACTAAAAGAGGCTGGCTTACAGTTCAGCTTACAGATACCAGAGCAAACGCCTGAAAACCAGATATTATCCGGTAAAGCATTTGTTGTTTCCGGGGTATTTGAACAATTTAGCCGGGAAGAAATTAAAGATAAGATTAAGATGCACGGCGGAAAGGTACTTTCGTCGGTTTCCGGTAAATTAGATTACTTGCTCGCTGGAACCAATATGGGACCAGCCAAGCGAAAAAAAGCAGAATCGCTGGGAGTTGAAATTATTTCGGAACAAGATTTTCTGGCGATGATTGCCTAATCATTAAATTACAAGCCAAAATGCTATTCTTCACCAACAGAATCATCGGTTTTCAGTTGCCTAAGCTACTTAAACAAAGTACCGTAAAACGTCAGACAGTTAATTACGAGCAGGCTGAGCGCATTGGTATTCTGGTCACGTTAACCGATCACGAGAAACAGCATACCATTGACGATTTTATCGCGCACTTTACGGCTGATCATAAAGAGGTACAAGTACTATGCTACGACCGGCGGCGGGCCCGAAACAAAATTTTTGGATACTTACAGTTTACTAGCAAAGATGTTTCAGCTTTCGGTAGATTTAAGGCTGAGCACCTCATTGACTTTGTGAATAGTCGCTTCGATTATCTGATTCATTTGGATACAGAGTCGAATGAAGTGCTTGATAAGATCTTGACCCTCAGTCAGGCAAAGTGCCGCATTGGCTGCGATATTGATGACCATCACTCCTTTTACGAGCTTATGTTCCGCGCCGATTCGCTCTACGATTTATGTGAGCTAATTATGCGGTATGTTCGCTTGGTTTCCACCTCTACTGAAGCAAAAACTTCCTAGACACAAAAAAAGCAACCCCAAAGAGGCCGCTTTTACCAATAAGATTTACTTTAGAGGAAGCTATATCAAGCTTTGTTCTTAATGTCTTGAACTTCTACGCGAATTTCCTGTGCCAGATTCTTTAGTTCCTGCATCCCTTTTCTGACGCGGGTACCAGCAGCTTGGTTCTCTTTATCGTAGAATTTCTCGAAGTCACCTTCTAAAGACATGACTAGATCTCGTAATTGATCAAACCGTTTCATAGTTAGTTCAGTTGTGGACAAAAAAATTTATTTAATATGCGCCAATATAGCCAATATGGCGCAAAAACAATAAAAATAGCGAAATTTGTTACTATTCAAATGCTGAAGCAAACTCACTTTTGTGATAAACTCCTGTCTCCAGTTTATGTTTAACATTTTCAAAAGCATTTATCGTTTCTTCCACATCAGCCAGTGTATGAACAGCAGTAGGAATGATTCTTAACATTATTATATCCTTAGGAACTACCGGATAAATAACAATAGAACAGAAAAGGCTATAGTTTTCTCGAAGGTCGTATGCTAACCCGGCAGCATCAATGATTTCACCTTTAAGGATTACCGGAGTTACTGGCGACTGGGTAGTACCGATATTAAATCCGCGATCCCGGAAACCAGATTGTAGAGCATTTACTACTGTCCATAACTGCTCCCGCAATTCCGGCTTAGACTTCAGTAGTTCCAGACGTTTCAAACTACCTTCCACAAAGGTCATGGGTAACGACTTAGCGAAAATCTGGGAACGGGTATTGTAACGCAAAAAACGTACTGCTTGCTTGTCTCCGGCAACGAAGGCACCAATACCAGCCATAGACTTGGCAAAGGTGGAAAAATAGAGATCAATACCGTCCTGCACCCCTTGTTCCTCACCAGCACCAGCACCAGTAGGTCCCATAGTACCAAAGCCATGAGCGTCATCCACCAACAATCGGAACTGATATTTCTCCTTTAGTGCCACAATGTCTTGAAGGGCTCCCATATTGCCCGACATTCCAAATACCCCTTCGGTAATTACTAATATACCGCCGCCGGTTTCTTTAGCTATCCGGGTAGCCCGAACAAGCTGCTTTTCCAGGTTTTCTATATCATTATGGGGATAAACGAAGCGTTTTCCTAAGTGAAGACGCACTCCGTCCACAATGCAGGCGTGCGATTCAGCATCGTATACAATAACGTCTTTACGATCTACCATTGCGTCAATAACTGACAGCACACCCTGGTAACCATAATTCAACAGCATGGCGTCTTCTTTCTGCACAAAGTCAGCCAATTGCCGCTCTAATTCATCGTGATAATCGCTGTTACCCGACATCATGCGAGCACCCATTGGGTAGGCTAACCCCCATTTCTCTGCTGCTTGGCGATCGGCCTCTCGTACTTCAGGATGATTGGCTAGCCCTAAGTAGTTATTCAAACTCCAGGTAAGTACCTCTTTCCCTCTAAATTTCATGCGGGGGGCAATTTCGCCTTCCAGCTTGGGAAACATAAAGTACCCTTCTTCAACTCCGGCATGTCTGCCGAGTGGTCCCATATCTACCGTAAATTTTTCAAATAAATCCACAAGTATTTGGTTTTAGCTTAGTAATAGTAATTTTACAAAAACACAAGAAGGGACGAATTTACTATTAATTGTCCTTCTTACAATGTGTACTCGTATATATTTCGCCTAACAACTTACAAAGTATCAAAAAAATTCCTCTAATATTTCATTTTGTTTAATGCTCGAGAACTAAAGTATTATGCCATCTATTAGCCGCCTACTCATTGCTAACCGAGGCGAAATTGCCGTCCGAATTATTCGTTCAGCCCAGGAATTAGGAATAGAAACCGTAGCTGTTTACAGTGACGCTGACCGTCAAAGCCTGCATGTGCAGTTAGCAGACCAGGCTGCTCACATTGGTCCGCCACTAGCCGCAGAATCCTACCTGAATATGGATCGAGTTATCGAGGCTTGCCGAAAAACCCAGGCCGACGCGGTTCATCCAGGGTATGGCTTCTTGTCGGAAAATGCAGTGTTCGCTCAAAAAGTGCAAGATGCCGATATCATTTTTGTAGGTCCTAATCCGCCCGCTATTGAAACGATGGGAAGCAAGTTAGCTGCTAAAGAAGCCGTTTCTTCCTTTGATGTTCCCCAGGTTCCAGGAACTTCTGAGCCAGTCCAGGACATAAATAAAGCCAAAGAAATTGCCAAAGAAATCGGCTACCCAATCTTGATTAAAGCCAGTGCCGGCGGCGGCGGCAAGGGCATGCGCATTGTAAACGAAGAAGCCGATTTTGAGGAGCAGATGGAACGGGCCGTAAGTGAAGCCACTTCTGCCTTCGGTGATGGTTCGGTTTTTATTGAAAAGTTTATCACCGCTCCCAAGCATATTGAGATTCAAGTACTGGGCGACCTACACGGCATCTACGTTTATTTGTTTGAACGGGAGTGTTCATTCCAGCGACGCTATCATAAAGTAATTGAAGTAGCCCCTTCACCAGTAGTCGATACTACCATGCGGGAGGCAATGGGCAAAGCAGCCATAGAAGTAGCCCGCGCCTGCCAGTACGTAGGTGCAGGAACTGTTGAATTTGTGGTAGGTGCTGACCGAAGCTTTTATTTTCTGGAAATGAATACCCGCTTGCAGGTAGAACACCCGGTAACCGAACTGATTACTGGCATAGATCTGGTTAAAGAGCAAATTCGCGTAGCTGAAGGAAGACCACTTTCGTTTAATCAATCTGATCTGGCTATACTGGGGCACGCGTTGGAAGTACGGGTGTACGCCGAAGACCCTACCAATAACTTCTTACCCGATACCGGCACTATTCAAACCTATCGCCGTCCGCAGGGACCAGGGGTGCGGGTAGATGACGGTATTGAGCAAGGAATGGAAATATCGGTCTACTACGATCCCATGATCGCCAAACTTATTACTTATGGTGCCGACCGTGAAGAGGCCATTGCCCGCATGATTAGAGCGATTGACGAATACCAGATCAGCGGAGTAGCTACTACCTTGCCCTTCTGCCGCTTTGTGTTACAGCATCCTTACTTCGTTTCCGGAGATTATACTACCAAGTTTGTAGATGAGTATTTTAACCCTGAAGACCTAATAACGGAAGCCAGCACCACTGAAAAGAAATTAGCTGCGGCCGTGGCGGCTCAGTTATTACAGCAAGATGCCGATTCCCAGCAACCGATTACTTCTCATCAGAACAACAATCAATCAAAGTGGAGGAATCGGAGGTTTGAGTAAGCATGGGAAATTAACTATTTCACTTCTTACCCACTGAAGTTTTTCTCGTAACTTGCCGCCTGATTTATGGCTATAATAAAACCGTTTCGGGGTTGGCGGTACGCCTCCCGCTTTACCGAACAAATAGGTAAGTTAATCTCTCCCCCCTTCGATGTTGTATCGGCTAAGCAACGGGCAGTACTGTATCAGGAGCCATACAACAGCATTCATATTTCGGTACCAAAACCGGAGCACTCAGTACAGTTTGCCGCGAAAACCTGGGAAGAATGGAAAGAATCTGAGATCGTTATCCAGGATGAGCTTCCAGCTATTTACGTTTACTATCAATGCTTTCAACTACCCGGAGTGGCTAAGCATTACTGCCGAAAGGGTTTTATTGCGATGATCAAGGCAACTTATTGGGAAGAAAAAGTAGTGTTACGCCACGAAGATACCATTCCTGGTTCGGTAAATGACCGGGTAGAATTACTGGAAGCTACCCAACTCAACGCCAGTCCCACCCACGGACTGTATACCGATCCTAATCATCGGCTAGAAGCATTCATGGACGAAAGTATGGAGAACCTCATATACCAAGCGGAAGATTATCAGGGGGTGCGAGATATGATTAGCGTAATTACTGACCCAAAGGTGATTCATAAGTTTGTTTTAACGATGCACGATAAGCAGATTATTCTGGCCGACGGTCACCATCGCTACGAAGGCTCTTTGATTCACCGCCGAACGCATAGTCAGCAAAATACTGAGCATAGTGGTGACGAAGGTTACAATTACCATCTGATGTATCTGACCAATACTGAGTCTGAAGACTTGGTTATTCTGCCTACCCATCGGCTGATCAGAGATTTTCCCTTGCCATCAGCTGAAACTATTTTAGATCGGGCGAGCCAGTATTTTACCATTAAACCGATTGAAAATGCCTCTGATGCTCCGGAAATCATCGCGGGGAAAAAGTGGGCATTCGGTCTGCTTTTTGGAGACGAAAGCTATAAACTAAGACTTAAACCCGAACTATTTGAAACAATGGATTGGGATTTGCACCCCGACGTAAAATCGCTGGAAACAGTAGTCCTTCACTACTTTTTTATAGAAAAAGTGCTAGGAATCAGTAGAGAACAACAGGCTCGCTCACCCCACATTAGCTATGAACGTAACTTTGCTAATTGTTATCACCAGGTTGTTCAGCAGGAAGCTCAAATGGCTTTAATTACTAACGGAGTAACTGTAGAGGAAGTAAAAAAAGTGTGCTACAGCGGTAATATTATGCCTCAGAAATCTACCTATTTTTACCCTAAAGCCATTTGTGGCTTTATATTCAGTTCAATTCGCGACGATGAAGTATAAACTGATTCTAGGCTCTCAGTCTCCCCGCCGGCAGCAACTCCTGCGTGATTTGGGCTATTCGTTTACTACCCGAGTTATAAGCACTGATGAGGTGTTTCCCCAAGACATGCCAACCAACCAAGTTGCTGAATATTTAGCCCAAGAGAAAGGAAAGGCTCACATTAAATCAATAGCTACTAACGAACTCGTAATTACAGCTGATACGACGGTAGTGCTAGGTCAACAGGTTTTGAATAAACCTGCTGATCTTACCGAAGCCAAAGAAATGCTACGATTGCTTTCCGGAAAGGCACACCAGGTAATTTCAGGAGTATGTTTAACTACTCAGCAAGAGCAACTTAGCTTTTCTGACACAACTACCGTTTATCTTAGTGCATTAAGTTCAGACGAGATCGACTATTACGTTAACACCTATCAGCCTTTAGACAAAGCCGGTGGGTACGCCATCCAGGAATGGATTGGTAAAACAGGTATTTCCAGAATCGAGGGCTCCTTTTATAACGTGGTAGGTTTACCTACCGAAAAACTCTATCAGGCTCTTAAAGAATATTCACTATAATTGACCTAACTGGCCAATAATTTTGATCTTCTGGTCTTGAAGCCCGAATCTCTGAGGTGCTTCTCAAAATTTTCTAGTGATTTTGCCCACCCTTCATGGTAGCTGGTGCTTAAGGTCAACTTCGCTTGCGTACTGTACTCCATCATTTTAATCGCTTTCATAATTACTGCATTACATAGGTGAAGGAAAATCTGTATTAGTTACGTAAGAAATCAATCGTTATTATGACTAATCCAGTGAATAGTAAAAATCAGTAGTGTATCCGAAGAAAATTTTCATCTAATGTGCTCAAAAGTTTTAGCTAGTAAGAAACTTTAAGAAAAAATCATACCAGACACTACCCGCGTGCTCTTTTACCAGCTTTATATTGTAATTCTTATTTTATAGATTTTAATAGTACTAATACTGCTCTTCTTCTACAGTTGAAAACTAGTTTCTCAAACAAGGTTTTAAAGAAATCAATACAATTAATTGGAAATAAATGTTAAAACCCACTACTTTGCATTGCATTGTACCTAACATTAGTTAGTACTGTACGTATATACATGCAACTATTTTTATCAATTATGTATCTAATCACTGAACAGCTCCCTATTTCAAGTGAAATGAAGCGACTTCCAAACTTCTCAATCATTGCTCGCTCGCCGATTTCCAGTTGGTTCCGTGAACAAGGAATCCAGGATTTTTACTCAGTGATCCGGCATCTTAAAACGATGCCCTTGCCTCAATCCGGCATGTTCGGTTGTTTTCTTCCGGCTATAAAAGAAGGAAAAAGCAACTCAGCTCATAATGCGTTGTTATCGGTACTGGCGAGAGAAAACCAACGCTCAGAGATAAAGCTGGCTCTTTGTACCTACACTGAAAGTTATTCTGATAGTCCCTTGGTGAGGTGTGTCCTACAGGAACACAATCTACCAGCTATTCCCGAGGTAGATTGCTATCTGAAGTATCAAGATGATTTTTATTCGCCAGTCAATAGTGGATTAGGTAAAACTCAGCCTATTATATCTGAGATTGAGATTAATCATCAACAAGTAGGCAGCTTCATGAAGCGCTACCATCGCCACTTCGTCAATCACTGGTTACAACTAGAAAAACTGCACCATACGTGGACTTTTGAAGGAATAAAGCGTGTAAAAGAGGAGTGTTTAAAAGTATTAGAAAAAGAGTCTTGGCACACTAATCGCCCTCCATTTCAGGCTTAGCAATGACAAAATGTCGAAATATGAGACATTTTGTCATTATTTATTGATTTGGTGCTATTTTGGCTCTCTGTAACACATGATAGTAAATTACATAACCAGTCTGCGGTAGGCAGGCGTGCTTTCTCAGCAGATAGCATCATAAGGACCGCCTTGGTACCCATACCAGGGCTTTTTTATTTCGCAATGTAGGCTAATTTCTCCTTGGTTAGAGGTTTAAAAGCATATTCGGAAACACAGGGGTAGGAAAGAGACCTCCTTCGGTCGGCTTCACTGACCGAGCTACTTAGCATACTTATTTTTGTGGTGGGATGGTTCTGCCAGAAGAGTGCTTCGTAACGTTCCACAAACTCATGCCCATCCATCTCGGGCATGTTAATATCCACAAAAATTAAATTGGGAAAGTCATCGTTTTCTTCGCACTGCTTTAGGTAATCCAGTGCTTCCCATCCACTCTCTTTGATTTCATAACGTTCAATAAACTCCACATTTTCCAGCACTGCCTCTACTGTAAAGTTGTTGATCTCGTCATCATCTATTAGTAGTACTTTAGCCATATGGTGAATTAGATAAAAAAGGATAAATAGATAAAAAAAGGTTCGGCTCTTGTAATGATAAAAATACCGCTTATAGTTTCTTTTCGAAAATGCGTTTGACTTATAGAGTACTAATAAAACGTAATACTTGTTTTTATTCTGCTATTATTTCTTTCCGACAATGATAAAAAGAAGGCATTAAATCGAGGACAAAATAGACAAAAAACATATCGTGTATAACGATACTTACACAAAGCTACTAATGATGAGAAAAGGCAAAATGATAGCAGATGTAAGTAATACTACGTATTCGTATGACCACTTACTTGATATGATCAAGCCTTAACAGCTTCAATACAGAAATGTAACTTTAATTTGGGAAACAGGATATTACCAAAAGCTTCAGTTCTTTTTAGCTTAGATTAGAACAAATCGGGCAGGGACACCTCTTCAACATATTTGTTCAGGATTCCTTTATGCTCGTAGCTAGCAATGCTGATAATCTTGTTACCAATACGATTGTACATTACCTCAGCGAAGAAATCATCGAGATGATAGAGGGTAATACGAAACTGGCTATAAGTACGATCAGCTAAGTAGGTACCATGATCCCATAAGTATTGAGCTTTTTCGTAGAATGATAAATCTTCAAAATCGTTGAGGGTCAACATTTCTCTATGGTTAAAATATCTATGCGAAACTAGCAGTGATTTAGAAGAAAGCTAAATGGTTCTGGTTGGTTTCCTTACATAAGTAATACGAAAGTTCTTAATCTAGTAGTTCCTCTACTTTCTGTTTTTATTCATTTACTTGCACACTGATCTTCTAATAGTAGTAGTTCCGTAATCTGGCAGTTTCCATTAAACTAACCACTACTCCTCATTTCTCAAATTCATTGATGTTAGTCGGCAATATTCCTACTTTAGAGTGTGATTTGCCAACTATACTTTTTAATCAAAATCATTTCAGTATGTATGATCTTAAGCGTATCGTCATTTCAGTAGATTTTTCCGACTTAGATGAAGAAGTTATTCGCTATGCTTCTATTGTTAGTCAGATAATGGAGGCTGATGCTATATATTTTGTTCATGTTGCTGAAACCCTAGATCTACCCGACCACCTGGAAGAGCAGTATCGTTCTGTACTGGCTCCGGTAGATGAAACTATTGAATACGAAGTTAAACTATTGGCAGAAAAATATTTCCCCCCTCAAGATGGTACCCAGACTACAGTTAATGTACTGCAAGGCAAACCCACTGACGAACTGATAAAGTACGCTAGACAAAAGGATGCTGACCTAATCATTTTGGGTAAGCCTGAGGAAGCAAACAAATATGTTCAGCTTAGTAAAATTGCCGAGCTAAGTACCTGTTCTACACTATATGTTCCGCAGGATGCAGATATTAAGATTGATAAAGTTGCGGTAGCTATCGACTTTTCTGAATACGCTAAAATGGCACTAGAGCAGGCGCTAAGATTTAAAGGAGAAGGTGATGATGTAACGATCTACGGTCATCACATTTACCAAATTCCCAAAGGTTACTCTAAAACTGGAAAAAGCTACGCTGAGTTTTCCCGAATTATGGAAGAGAACGCCAGGAAAGACGCTCAAAAGTTCTTCCAAACATATAACTTAGACGAAGATATTTGTGAGATGCGCTACCAGCTTAGTGAAGATACCAAGATTGACGATGAATTATTTGGGTTTGCTCAGGAGAAAGATGTGGATCTATTAATCATTGGTTCAAGAGGGCGAACAGTGGCCGCTTCTTTGTTACTGGGCAGCGTAGCCGAACGACTACTTCGCTACCGAGATAATATTCCCCTTTTTATTGTGAAGGAGAAAAATAGTAATATGGGCTTTCTGGAAGCTCTCTTAAATATCTAGTTTTGTAACCTGCTGACTGTCAAATGACCAGCCGACATTGGTGCAACTAATACTTCATATACCTTTCCCATTGGGTAAAATAATATCATCAAATCGCAATCTAACAGCTTGACTTTTTAGTAAGTTTGCTTTTCTTTCAGCAGTAAAGGAAAGTGGCAAAGTCGTTGGCGGCTTTGCCAATTTTTTCTAAATTATATAACTAGCTCAAGTAGAGCGTTCATTATTGAAGATTACATCTAACCACCACTCACGCTTATGAACACGGCCCGGCCTGGCGATGGACAACCCCGCAGAGACACATCAGAACGAGGGGGAGAATACACTCGCAATCGCATGCGAAAAATGCTGGAGCGAGCCAGTGGGTCGGCTTTGGGAAAGGTTCAGCCACAGGCAGTAGACCTGGAAGAAGCCGTTCTGGGAGCTCTCATGCTCGAGAAAGATGCCCTCACAACCGTTATCGAAATTCTGAAACCGGAAAGCTTCTACCGCGAAGCCCATCAGGAGATCTACAAAGCCATTTTAGAGCTCTTCGATAGATCCGAACCAGTGGATATACTTACGGTTACTAGTCAGCTTCGTAAAAGCGGGACGCTGGAGTTAGCCGGAGGCGCATTTGGAATAAGCGGCCTGACTCAGCGAGTAAACTCAGCAGCTAACATTGAGTACCATGCTCGTATTGTTTCCGAAATGGCTATTAAACGCGAGTTGATTACTATTGCCGCTGAAATTCAGCAGGAGGCCTACGAAGACACTACCGATACTTTCTCGCTGCTGGATAAAACTGAGCAGCGTATCTTCAGTGTGTCGGAAGCTAACATTCGAAAAAACTACGCCGATATGCGCTCTATGATGCGCGAAGCCATCGGCGAACTAGAAGCGAAGAAGCTCCGCAAAGACGGACTCACCGGAGTACCTACCGGCTTTGCTGTACTCGACCGGATAACTTCTGGTTGGCAAAAGTCTGATCTGGTAATTATTGCTGCGAGGCCCGGGATGGGAAAAACCGCCTTTATTCTCTCTGCACTTCGAAATGCTGCGGTTGACTTTGGACATTCGGTAGCTATTTTTTCACTGGAAATGTCATCAGTACAGTTGGTAAATCGACTAATCAGTGCTGAGGCTGAGTTGGAAAGTGAGAAGATAAAGAAAGGAAACCTGCTCGACCATGAGTGGCAGCAACTCTACAGTAAAACCGCTGCCTTAACGGAAGCACCAATTTTCATTGACGATACCCCCGCCTTGTCGATACGCGAACTACGCTCGAAATGTCGCCGCCTGAAAGCACAAAATAACATTGAACTAATTGTGGTTGATTATTTGCAATTAATGTCGGGAGATGCTTCCAAGAATAGTGGCGGGAACCGCGAACAGGAAATTGCTTCTATCTCCCGAGCTATGAAAAACCTGGCGAAGGAACTAGATGTGCCGGTTATTGCCCTTTCGCAGCTAAGCCGGGCAGTAGAAACTCGAGGTGGTGATAAACGCCCTCAGCTTTCAGACTTGAGAGAGTCAGGTAGTATTGAGCAGGATGCAGATATGGTTATGTTCTTGTACCGCCCTGAATACTACGGACTTACCGAAAATGAAGAGGGTCAATCAGTACAGGGTATGGGCGAGGTAATGATTGCCAAGCACCGAAATGGAGCATTGGATACGGTGAACCTTAAATTTATTGGAAAGTACACCCGATTTACCAACTTAGACGATCCAACCGGAGATACTCATTACGGCAGTTCACTGGTAAGTGCCAGTGGTGGACAGGAGTTTAACGACTCTTCCAACATTATCACCTATACCAGTAAGGCTAACAGCCCAGAGTTTAAGAAAAACGATAACAATCCGCCGGACTCACCAACTGACGGTGCACCCCCGTTTTAATTTTGTGAATTTTTAATGCATTAATTGCTATGAGCACCTCTATCGCAGACATGCGAAAAGATTATACTCAACAGTCTCTTGATATTTCTGATGTCGCTTCTGACCCTCTTGAGCAGTTTACCAGTTGGTTCAATGAAGCTCGTCGTGCGGAGGTACCCGAACCCAATGCAATGCACCTGTCTACGGTTTCTTCCGATAACCGGCCTTCGGGGCGCATTGTGTTACTTAAGGGAATAGAAGATCGACAGTTTCTGTTCTACACCAATTACCAGAGCCGCAAAGGACAGGAGATGGATCAGACACCTTACGTGGCACTCACCTTTTTCTGGGCTGAACTGGAGCGCCAGGTGCGGATTGAAGGTACTATTTCCAGGGTAGACGAAAAGACCTCAACTGACTATTTCCACAGTCGCCCCCGCGAAAGTCAGATTGGAGCCTGGACCTCACCCCAAAGCCAGTCTATCGAGAATCGTGATGTACTGAATGAACGCGAAGCTGATTTCACCCAAAAGTTTGCTGACCAAGTAGTACCTCGCCCACCCCACTGGGGTGGATATGCAGTATCACCGGATGCCATTGAGTTTTGGCAAGGTAGGCCCAGCCGCCTGCATGATCGTATCTTTTATCAGCGTAATGCTGATGAAACATGGCAAATTCAACGCTTAGCTCCCTAATTCATATTCTAATGAACAGTGAATGATGATTAATGATTAACTGTGAGGTAATCATTAATTTGTATTATCCATTGTCAATTATCACCTTTCAATTATTATGAACCCTACCGAACTGGATCACCAATATTACCTTCCTATTTTCAATCGCTACCCGATAACGCTAACTCGTGGTGAGGGAAGCCGTTTATGGGATACGGATGGTAAAGAGTACGTAGATATGCTAGCCGGAATTGCTGTAACTAGCATTGGGCACTGTCACCCTAAAGTGGTTCAGGCTATTCAGCAGCAGGCCGGCCAGTTGATGCATATCTCCAATCTGTTGCTCAGCGAGCCGCAGGCTGAATTATCCAAAACATTGGCAGAAAAGTCAGGAATGGACCGGGTTTTTCTGTCTAATTCCGGGGCTGAAGCTGTAGAAGGAGCGGTAAAAATCGCCCGAAAATACGCTCATCAGCAGGGCCGGGGCGGAACGATCATCACGTTTGAAGGAGCATTTCACGGGAGAACATTAGCTACTGCGGCAGCGGGTAGCCCCAACTACCAGCAGGGCTTTGACCCAATTCCTTCGGGCTTCCACAAAATACCCTATAATGATTTAGAGGCTCTTGAAAAGGCTTATTCCGATGATATTGCGGCAGTATTGGTTGAACCAGTGCAATGGGCTGAGGGTATTCGTGTAGCCCAACTAGAGTTTTTACAGACACTTCGTAAGTGGTGTACTCAGCACAATATCGTACTGATTTTCGACGAAATTCAGTGTGGGGTGGCGCGTACCGGCAAGTTTATGGCCTACCAACGGTTTGGAGTAAAGCCCGATGTTATCACCATGGCTAAGGCCCTCGGTAGTGGATTTCCTATCGGGGCTACGCTTTGTATTCAGAAAATTGCGGATGCACTAAATAAAGGGGATCATGGATCCACTTTCGGGGGCAACCCACTAGCTTGCGCTGCTGCACTAGCCACGCTGGAGGTAATTGAAGATGAAAATCTAGCCGAGCAAGCTGAGGTTTCAGGTTCTCAACTAATGGGTTACTTATGTGAATTGGCGACTAACAACTCAGCAATTACCGAAGTAAGCGGTATGGGACTTATGATTGGTGCTAAACTAAACCAACCTGCCCGGCCAGTAGCAGAACGTATGCTGGATCACGGGGTAATTGCCAGCGCAGTCGGAAAAGATACGATTCGCTTTGTCCCAGCCCTCAATACACCTTGGAAAGATTTGAAGAGAGGGGCTGATGCGCTAGTAAGCGCTTTATCTTAGTAAAGACGCCCTAAATTTTGACAGTTAAGACGCTAGTATGGTTTCGGCTAGTAATATCCGGTGAGTATCCTGTCTCTAAAGATAGGCCTCCCTTCATCTTGTATATTCTTCTTTTTAGTTGATTTAGTCGCTCTAGTTACTGCTTTTGTAGCAAAAAAAGGAAAAGCTGAAGAAAAGAAAAGACGAGATTAGTAAGAAAGATGGCGTACCATAAATTCAACCGGCATCAAACCGTAAATCTTGCTAATCATCATAAAGGTAAGTAAGCCTAAGCAATTACGGGCAAACTCAAAATCAGGACTGACGAAGGTAAAACCGAAATGCCATTTAAATAACGAAAATATCAAACTAAAGCCTACGGTGCCTACTATCGCGGCAATGGCATAAAAAAATACTGACGGACGTTGTGACCACCGACTACCGAAGCGAATGAAAAGATACACTGCTGCATATTGCACAAAAAGAATTACTATTGCTACCAGAAAAAAATCAATCGTCACTGTAAAATCAAGGGTTAGTTATTTCACATCTATCAACCATGTATAACTCAGCAAAGCAATCAATAGCGACTCAGAAAGCAGAATCCGCATTTCTGAAGACAATCGTGCTTAGTATAATAAAACCAAAGTAGTGTTGGCAGTTCCTATAAACTTACAAATTATGTTTTAATATTGCTAAAGCCTACAAATTTATGTCGTGGGTTATTTCAATCCTTTTTGTAGCCGCTATTCTGTTTCAATTGGGATGGTACTTCACACTCTACCGCATATGGAAAAGCCACACCTACTCTGCTGGTTCTCAACTTTCTTCTCAGCCTCCGGTCTCCATTATTGTCTGCGCCCATAATGAACTAAAAAACCTACAAGAACTACTTCCTCTACTATATCAGCAGCAATATTCTACCTACGAAATCGTCGTAGTAGAAGACACTTCATATGACGGAACCTTGGATTTCCTTCTGGCACAAAAAGAACGATATTCAAACCTAAAAATTGTCTGGCTTCGGGATCGGCCCGAACACGTAAGTGGGAAAAAATACGCGCTTACCCTGGGAATTAAAGCGGCTACTTACAATCATTTACTGCTTACCGATGCCGACTGCCGACCAGCTACCAATCGATGGATTCAGATGATGATGCAACATTGGAACGAAGACCAAGACTTTGTTATTGGCTATTCGCCCTACCAAACCCGGCCCGGCTTGTTAAATGCCTTTATTCGGTACGAAACGCTGCATACCGGAATGATGTACCTGGGAGCCGCAATTAGCGGACGCCCGTACATGGGAGTTGGCCGGAACTTAGCCTACCAAAAATTGTTTTTCTTAAAGAGGGGAGGATTTCGAAGTTTTTGGCATGTGACTGGAGGCGATGATGATTTGTTTGTAAACAAATACGCAACTGTTGCCAATACGGCAGTGGTCACTCATCCTGATGCACACACCTATTCTATCCCTAAAATCAGTTGGCGAGCTTACATTCGGCAAAAAATACGCCATCTGAGTGTTGGAAAGCTATACAAGCAGCAAGATAAACGCTGGTTGGGTTTGTTTTCGGCTACTGTAATTGCTGTGTGGGTTTGTGGGGTATGGTTACTGATTTACGGCGAATGGATAGGGGCTACGGTATTATTATTGTTGCGTTGGGTGATGATGGGATTAGCCCTGAGGGCAGTATCTGAGAAATTGCGCGATCCGATTCTGTTAATAATGCTGCCAATATTCGATTTTTTGTTCGTTATTTACTATATAAGCATCGGCCCCACTGCCCTGCTTTCAAAACATATCCGATGGAAGTAAAAAAGGATTTTTCTAAAAAAGCATTAGAAGATTTTCGGCTTATTGATGAAGCCACTAATCATAACGATGAGCAGGCATACGCTGAGCTGATGCGCCGCTATAAAAAGCCGGTGTACCATATGATTCTGAAAATGGTACGCAACGTGGATGATGCCGAGGACTTAACAATTGAAGCCTTTGCCAAGGCCTTTAAAAGCCTGCATCGCTTTAAGAAAGATTACACCTTCAGCACCTGGCTATTCCGGATTGCTACCAATAACGCAATTGACTTTATTCGAAAGAAAAAGCTAGAAACCCTCAGCCTGAATACCTCCTTTAAAGATGATAACGGAGATGCGGTAAATATTGACGTAGAGGATAATAACCTTGATCCGCAGGAGGAAGCCATTAAGGCCCAAAAGAAAGAGTTAGTACGAGCTTTCGTTACCAAACTACCTCCTAAGTACCAGCGGCTGGTGAAGCTGCGCTACTTTCAGGAATTTTCCTACGATGAGATCGCCAAAGAGTTAGATGCCCCCCTGGGAACAGTAAAAGCACAACTCCACCGCGCCCGCGAGCTCATGTACGACCTAGTAAAAAATAAGAAGGAGCATATTTAGATTGAATAGTGACGAATGAGCAATGATTAATTCACTATTCGCCCCCTGAATGGTGGGCGCAGTCGCTACCTTGTATGACACCTACCGAACAGCTCGATCGGATCTTTACGTACTTTCCTAACCTTACCCATCAACAGCAGCAGCAGTTTATTCAGCTTTATCCGCTGTATCAGGAATGGAATGAGAAAATTAATGTGGTGTCCCGTAAGGATATTGAAAATATCCATCTGCATCACGTTCTTCACTCGCTGGCTATCGCTAAGGTAGTAGAGTTTCAATCTGGGGCTGAGGTATTGGATGTCGGGACTGGTGGTGGATTTCCAGGTATTCCGTTGGCTATTCTGTTTCCAGAAACGCGCTTTCATCTGGTAGACTCTATCGGTAAAAAAATCACCGTGGTTCAGGCAGTAACCGAAGCATTAAATCTGAAAAATGTTACCTCCGAACACATCCGGGCCGAAAAAGTAAAGACCAAGTATGATTTTGTGGTAACTCGGGCAGTGGCTCGCCTTAAGCAACTGTTACGGTGGTCTCAGAAGCATATAAAGGCAGAATCCCAACACGCTACATTTAACGGCCTGCTTGCACTAAAGGGAGGTAACCTGGAAGCAGAACTAAAGGAATCTCGAGCCAACTATACCCTTTATCCACTTACCAGCTTATTCTCGGAAGCATTCTTTGAGCAGAAATACGTAGTGTACGTTCCGCTATGAAATCAGGTCTTCTGCTTTTTCTTCTTAGCTGCGGGGAACAGAATATTGTTCAAGATTAGCCGATAACCTGGCGAATTAGGATGAAGGTTCAAATCAGTAGGCGCCTCCCCTACCCGGTGCTGGTAGTCTTCGGGATCGTG
Organism: uncultured Flammeovirgaceae bacterium; assembly: GCA_937884755.1. Taxonomy (GTDB): domain Bacteria; phylum Bacteroidota; class Bacteroidia; order Cytophagales; family Cyclobacteriaceae; genus Tunicatimonas. The sequence goes on along the minus strand of CAKZYJ010000521.1, from coordinate 18,599 downwards.
CCCGCCGTAAAATGTCCAGAAACCCTTACCAAACACTCCGTGAATGTATTTGGCTTCGCTGGCCGATTTAGTCTCGCCTAGTACAACCACATCGGGGCGAATCAGACTTTTGCGGAAGGCTGTGGTCTGCCCCATAAACCCTTTAATAATTCGCTCGTGGTTTTGGGTCAGCATGGTGGGAATAGGGTCCCATTTAGCCGAAAACTCAAACAGATTAAAGAAGTCGTTATCGGGGCTTAAACCTCGCGAACGCGGGTCTACGTCAATGTTAGAGTATTCGTATTCGTAGGGGTTGTACACCAGTTGAAAATCCTGGAAAGCAAAGGTATTGCCGAAATTCAGTTTTTCCTGAGCATTGGGATCAGAATTGTCTCCGTCGTACATAGGTCCGCAAATGTCTACTCCATCGGCCGCTAGAGCAATATCGTAGGTATCCGTAGCCGAGCACATGGCAAACATGAAGCCCCCTCCGGATACAAAGTCCCGGATTTTCTTTACTACTCCCAATTTTAGTTGAGAAACTTTGGCAAAACCGTGTTCCCGAGCGGTCTCCTCATACTTACGCTGCCGCTCAATATACCAGGGAGCGTTGCGGTAGATGCGATAGAACTTACCGTATTGTCCGGTAAAGTCTTCGTGGTGCAAGTGCAACCAATCGTATTCGGGTAGCTTGTCGTACATCACCTCATCGTCAAACAGAACTTCGTAGGGAATTTCAGCGTAGGTTAATGCTAAAGTTACAGCATCATCCCAAGGTTGTTTGCTTTTGGGGGAATACACCGCAATGTTAGGGTGCTTCTCCAGCTTCATCAAGTCTTTGTTGGATGAAGGGCTGGCAATTACACTTATGATCTGGTTATACTGCGCATCGGAGATTACTTCGTAGCTCACTCCCCGAATCACGCATTCGTTCTCCAATTTCTGACTGTATTCACTGGCAAAACTTCCGCCTCGGTAGTTCAGTAACCAATCTACTTCACCGCCTCCTTGCAACACCCAGTAAGCAATTCCGTAGGCTTTTAAGTGATTGGCTTGCACTTGATCCATCGGCATCAGAATGTGAGATGCGCGAGCTGAGCAGAACACTGATATAACCAGCAATCCCGAAAACACAAATTTCAGCATATTCATAACCTGTTTGTACTAATAAAATGAGTAAGCAACCTATTTATTGTCAAAAAATTAGGAATGTTAGCGACAAAGCTTTGTTTTGAAGATAAGGAAAATAATAGAACGTTTGTAATTAGTACACGCCGATTTACCAAATTGTTCTACCCATGTAACGTATTCCATGAATCTGGTTAATAATATTGAAGAAAGCCTGAAAGCCATTCGGGATAATCTACTGCGAACTACCCTCACTGCCATGATTATTGCGTTGGGCATCACTGCCTTGGTGGGGATATTAACAGCCATTGATGGCATTCAAGCATCGGTGAACGATAGCTTTGCCAGCCTCGGAGTCAATTCTTTTACCATTCGGGAAAAGCGAGGCGGCAACCGACGTAGCCAGCAAGGACGCAGTGAAAAAAACTATCCTCCTATCCGATACAGTGATGTAAGGTCTTTTAAAAAAAAATACGATTATCCGGCACAAATTTCAATTAAGACTACTGTTTCGCGCAATGCTGAACTGAAACGCCAATCCAAAAAAACCAATCCTAACACTCGGGTAATCGGAAGCGATGAAAATTACCTGATTACAGAAGGGGTAAATCTAAGTGAAGGGCGGAATTTCTCTACGATGGACCTGGAAAAAGGAACCAACGTAGCCATCATTGGCGAGGAGTTAGTGAGTACGCTCTTCGAGAATAACGAAAACCCTATCAATCAGGAAATAACGGTATTTGGAAGCCGCTTTCAGGTGATAGGTGTATTAGAAGACCGAGGTGCCGCAGCCGGTGATAACGCCAATCGCAGAGTCATCATTCCCATTAATAAAGGGCGACAATTGGCTACGAATCAAACGCTAGATTTTACGATTACTGCTAATGTTGGGCCTTCCAGTACCATTGATGTAGCAATGGGTGAAGCTACCAGCCTGATGCAAGCCATCCGGCAAGACCCCATCGGCAGTGAGTTGTCGTTTGAGATTGAGGAAAAGAAATCACTGAGTGAGCAACTAGGCGAAATTACCGGCTACCTCCGGATTGGCGGCTTTGCTATTGGACTGATTACTCTATTAGGTGCCTCTATTGCTCTTATGAATATTATGATGGTTTCGGTGACCGAACGCACTCGGGAAATTGGCGTTCGTAAGGCATTGGGAGCTACTCCTCAACGCATTCGACAACAGTTTCTGATGGAAGCAATCGTCATCTGTCAGATCGGGGGATTGGCCGGTGTACTGCTGGGGATGGGAATTGGGAATGTAGTAGCCCGCTTTATGGAAGTAGGTCAGTTTATTGTGCCCTGGTTGTGGATACTTAGCGCGCTACTAATCTGTATTGGGGTAGGAATTTTTTCGGGTTACTACCCCGCCTACAAAGCTTCAAAGTTAGATCCCATTGAGTCGCTCCGATTTGAATAGTAATTATTCGGTTTCCGGATCATAAAGATAAACCCGTCCCTTATACACTTCGCGGGAATAGTGCACCAAATAGAAATACGGCCCGGAAGGCATATCCTGAGCATACCACTCAAAATTATTATCCTGCGACTCGAACACCAATCGCCCCAGTCGATTGTAGATTTCTATCCGCTGAAATTGATTTGCACAGGTCCCAATAGGCAAATCACAGCCCCCACTAGGCTCATTGCAGAAATTTAAATGGAAAAAGTCGCCAGAGCCATCGCCGTTCGGGGTGAAGGCATTGCGGGGCTCAAATTCGTCAAAGTTAAGGGGCAAAACCCCGATGTTGAGCACCACTACGGTAGTATCGGTTTTGCTGTTGAAGCACTGATCATCTTCTACCGTAAAGGTAAGCTTGAACGTAGCCTCATCTAGGTCCTGAGGCAACAGAAGGCAGTCAGGTACCCAAAAGAAGCGCGAACCTACCCTACCCCGGCCACGAACATTACTAAACCGGAAATTAACCACCTCTAAATCTATCGGCTCATCGTCTAGCGTTACTTCGGCTAAGCGAAGCGTAAGGATGTCAAACTCATTTTCGTCGGTTCCTACCACATCCAGCACTACTGGAAAACCTATCGCCCCGCGTACAGTATCAGATTCAATGTTCTGGACAAAAACGGTGGGTGCTTCATTATCCGGGGGTAGCACGTTAATTCGTATCCGTAGCGAATCAGTGCCCGGATCGCTACAACCAGTTTGGTCGGTAGAGAGAAAGACAATATCAAACGAACTACGTTCGGCTAGATCAATATCGTTACAAGACAGACGCCAGCTAAAGGGTGAACTGATATTCCGAATACCGGAGTTACCGGGAAAATTGATAGCGTAGTCGGCCAGGTCAAACCCTTGCCCTTCAGCTCGCAAATCCAACAAATCGTTGTCTAAATCCTCAGCCAGCACATCAAACGACAGCAACTCATTAATCCTCACCGTCACCTCGGTTTCCTCCAGTCCGTCCAGGGTAATTTTGGGGCGATTATTATCAGGTAAGTTTACCGTAAACCGAATTATCAGTCGGTCGGGCTCGCCCAAGCTACATTCATTGATGTCGTCTAGCTCTACCACCACCTCAAATTCATTCTGAGCACGAAAATCATAGGAAGCACAATCGGGCGTCCAGGTTAGCACTTTTCGCACCTCACCAGGAACCAACAACCGCTCTTGCAACTCAATACCCAAATCAGCCAAATCAAAACCATCGCCGTAAGCCTCCAGCACCAGCAAGTCATCATCTTCGTCCAAGCCCTGAATTTCCAGTTCGTAATTTTCTCCCACCCCTAATTCTACATTCAGAATATTAGGATTGCCCACGATCACCGGGTCACTATCCTGGGGCCCATCTATTTCTATCGTAAGACGCAAAGTATCTCGCAGCGGTACGCTACACGCATCATCGTAGGCAATGATATCAATGAGCATGGGTCCGCGTACGTAGGGACAGTCGGGCAAACAAAACTCAAGGGGGAATACCGCATCTGGCCCTTCTAATATGCGGATGTTGGGTGAGATCAACTCCTGAATATCCTTGTCAAATTTTACCCCTCTAGCTTCTACCCTTATCACTTCGCCTCCTTCAGTATTGGAATCACCATCAGAAACAAACAACTCCAGGCATTTTTCGTCTTCTAACCCAAATTGAATCGTATTTCCCTCCTGGTAAAATTCTGTTTCACCCTTCACTCGGGCTTGCACCACTGGGGTTTCACCCGGATTACAATCAATCACCAACATCTGAAAATCGCGCCGTACTTCACCAATTTTCACTCCATCCCGAAACTCTTCTACCTTGATGGCAAACACAAATAGCCCCAGTTGGGTAGGAGTAACCGTTAATAAACCTTCCTGACTAATACGCAACGGAGGGGCACCGGGCACCATATTATTGACTCCGATACCATTCACAAACTCTACCGGACTATGAGGCAAAGGAGTAGGTGTAGGTAGCGCTTCAAAGGCAGAACTGTTCAGTGGCTCTGATAGCGAGTAAAACAGCGAATCGCCGTCAGGATCGGTACCGGCAAAATCGAAGTAGAATGGTTTATTGATGCAGGCGTAATCGCTTAGAGGTGGAAACAGTATGGGGGTAGTATCTACAAAGGGAACGCCATCTTTAATTACCGGAGGAAATTCCAGGTAAAAGGTTTGACCGGTTTGGTCGGGAACCTGTAGGTTTTCGGTGACGTAATTGCGGCAGCAACGTTCGTAGACTACGTAGTAGCCCTCCGGTTCATTGTAAATGGTAGGGGAAAGCTCAATGACTGCCGAGTATAAAATCTTACGGGTAGAGAGCTCATCAATGGTGCATTCAGGATTAGTGTAGGCCACAAAGTCCTCCCCTACGTTGTTGAGGGTAAACCGTTCAACTAAGGAGTTGTCGCTTTTTCGAAAAACAAACACCACCGCCAGATCATCTTCCGCATCCGGATTACCGTTGACATCATCAAAGTACTGAAGAAGGTTCAAACGGTATTGATACCCCTCAATATGCCGCAATTCGAATTCACCTCCCACAATATGGCTAGCCTGTATCGTTTTGAGAAAAACAAAACAGACCAGCAGGCTGAGTAGATACTTCTTCATTCTCCGAGAATTACTTAGAAAACCACTAAAAACCACCAAACACAGTAGTTTTTACCTTCCTTCATTGCTAAAGATACTTATTTTCACCAAAAAGTTGGTCTGGCTCCTTACAAATATTTTAGTTGATTACCGAAAAAGTACAAATAGCGTACCTTTGCAAAATCTATGGCAAGAAGAGAAAAATTACCTACACTAGAGTTTTTGCAGATTGAGCGAATGGCCGCCGAGGGTAAGTGCGTAGCGCACGTGGATGGCCGGGCCGTATTTGTACCCTTCACCGCTCCCGGCGACGTAGTGGACGTAAAAGTGACCAAGTCCCGAAAAAAATTCTGGGAAGGCAAAGCCATTGAGTTTCATCAGCTATCGGCCCAACGAACCGAGCCTTTCTGTTCGCACTTTGGTATTTGCGGCGGCTGCAAGTGGCAGCATATTCCCTACGAACAACAATTGGTTTATAAGCGGCAACAAGTAATTGATCAGTTTGAGCGAATTGGGAAAATACCCATTCCGGAAGTAGCTCCTATTCTTCCTTCTGAAAAAACCCGCTACTACCGTAACAAACTAGAGTTTGCCTTCTCCGACCAGCGCTGGTTTACCCGAGAGGAGATAGCTACGGGTGAAAAGCTGGATAAGCGGGCATTGGGCTTCCATATTCCGGGTAGCTTTGAAAAGATATTGCCGATTGACCACTGCTACCTGCAAACCGACCCCTCTAACGATATTCGGTTGGCGGTAGATGAATATGCTAAAGAGCATCAGCTACCGTACTACAATATGCGTAAGCATACCGGAGTGCTACGTACATTATTAATTCGTACATCTAACACCGGGGAGCTAATGGTGATGGTGCAGTTCGGGCGCGATGCGGATCAGGCTCCCGAAGCCATTGAAGGTTTACTGAGCTTTCTGCGGGAAAAATTCCCAATGATTACCTCCTTGCAATACGTCATCAACCGCAAGATGAACGACACCTTCCACGATCTGGAAGTAACGCTTTTTGCCGGTCGGCCGCACATCACTGAGCAGATGGAGGACTTACAATTTAGAGTAAGTGCTCAATCATTTTATCAAACTAATTCCGACCAGGCTTACCAGCTATATCGGGTGGCGCGAGAGTTTGCCCAACTGAGTGGAAATGAAGTAGTGTACGATCTTTACTCGGGTACCGGCACCATTGCCAACTTCATTGCTCGGCAAGCCAAAAAAGTAATCGGTATTGAGTATGTGGAACCAGCCACTCAGGACGCTACAGCTAATTCTCGGATTAACAACATTGATAACACTGCCTTCTTCGCCGGAGATATGCGAGAACTGCTAAAGCCAGATTTTCTGAATCAGCACGGTCAGCCAGAGGTCATTATTACCGATCCGCCCCGGGTTGGTATGCACGCCGATGTAGTGAAGCAATTAGTGGCTATTCGTGCTCCCCGCATTGTTTACGTGAGTTGCAATCCGGCTACCCAAGCTCGTGATATTGCCTTGATGAGCGACCATTATCAGGTGGAAAAACTACAGCCAGTAGATATGTTTCCCCACACTCATCATGTAGAATGCGTGGCGTTGTTAGAGTTGAGAAAGGAGGCAGTAAATTAGATGAGAAATTTCTCATAAAAAATGAGGAGTCCAGCTTAGATTACTCTTCTGGATATTTTTCTTTCCCATTTCTTCCAAGTCTTTCCTATTCGTTCCAATCTACTCAGACCATTTCCTAGTACCGTTTGAATTTAATCAAACATCTATTCGCGAAACTGATTGAATGAAATGAATTCCTTAGACAGAAAACTTGCGGCGATTCATTTGAATCAGGTATCTCGCCAATCACCGACTGTAGATATTATATTAAAAAGGACTCGACAGCCCATCGAGCTACTAAAGTAACCAAAATGTATACGTCTTCTACCAAAATGTTTAAGTGAATAGTTTCCTGCCCCCCGATATTTGTATCAGTTACTTATTCAACTGAAACAATTTAAAATCTGACAAAATGGAAAATCTAATAGCAGGAAAAAACACAGTAATGTTCAAATCCTTTGGAGTAGAATTAGCCGGTGATTTATACCTTCCAGAAGGTTTTTACGCAAATAAAAAGTACAAAGCCATAGTAAGTGCTAGTCCGTTTCCGCAAGTTAAAGAGCAGGTTATGGCAACTTACGGACCAGAAATGGCTGAAAGAGGATTTGTCTTCTTAGGATTTGATTATCTAGGAATGGGTGACTCACCTGCATTACCAGGAGAGTTTAAACAATCTAGATATATGTTTAGATTGATTGAAAACACCTGGGATGCCGTTTCCTATTTAGGAACACTTCCTTTTGTAGAAGAGATTCTAGGACTCGGAGTATGTCAAGGTGGTTCCATAATAGCCTCGGCAGCAGTAACGGATCACAGAATTAAGAAAATTGCTACGGTTTCAGGGATGATGGCTGCGGATGCTTTCCAATGGACTAATAAAGAAGCTGTAAACCATTTGATTGCTGGTGCGAACGCTTCAAAACAAAAAATGTATGAAACAGGAGTGGCAGATTACAATTTTCCTAATGTACTCACTGATGAGCATTCAAGAGAAGAATTCGTTGGATTAGGAGTCAACCCAATGGCTGGAGAAACCTATGACTACTACGGAAAAGATGGGGTTAAAGGACCTAAAACGGTTAAAAATTTTACAAACGAGCATATTGGAGACCAAGCTATGGAATCTTTGATTTCTATCGGAGAACACTATGCAGATAAAATTGCCCAGCCTACTTTAGTCATTTACAGTAAGACGGCTTTTACTGCAATTTGCTCAACTGCATTCATCGAGAAATTGACTAACGAACATGAGGTTATGGAGCTTGAGGAGTTTGGACATGTTGATTTCTACTACAAACCAGAAGCGGTAAAAGTATCTACGGATGCTGTGGCAGAGTTCTTCAACAAATAACTTATAAAGTACAGATCATATCTTGGTCTCTACTTTAAAGAAGAAAGTCGTGTAGCTCTACATGACGTGCCTAAAAATGTAAATCAGGTAACTAATTACAAACTTCCTTTGAGAAGGACTGAGCAAAAATTCTGAAGGGGTTGACAAAATCACTCCTTCAGAATTTAAAATCCTCTTTAATAGACTACCTTATGATCATCACAGGAATTGTGCTGGAGCTTGCTGTTCCATTGCTCAATATCGTACTGTATCAACTCACAAAAGAGGCATGACACAAATAGCGAAAGTAGATGGCGAGTTTAGGTTTAATCTCTCTCATTAAAGGAAAATAGAACATATATGAAAGTAATCATTACCGGAGCTACGGGCATGGTTGGCAAAGGCGTTTTATTAGAATGCCTGGATCACGAAAGCATTACCGAAGTACTATCCATATCCAGAAGAAGTGTTGGAATCTCGCACCCCAAGCTCAAAGAACTGTTGCATCCAGATTTTTCAGAATTTGAATCCGCAAAAGAAGCATTACAAGGATATGATGCTTGTTATGCTTGCATGGGCGTAAGTTCAGCGGGGATGAATGAGACGGAATATACCCGGCTTACCTATGACTTTACTTTGGCACTAGCAAAGGTATTGTTTAACTTAAACCCAAGCATGGCCTTCACCTATGTATCAGGTCAAGGGACAGATTCCACCGAATCCTCTAGCACCATGTGGGCACGAGTGAAGGGCAAAACTGAAAATGACTTGCTGGCACTTGGCTTTCAGCAAGCATTTATGTTTCGTCCAGGTATGATTATTCCCGTAAAAGGCGTGTCTCCGAGCAGTAAGCTCTATCGTGTGGTTATCAATAATATGACTTGGCTGCTGAAATTACTAAAGTACTTAGCCCCTAATTCAGTCGTCAATACGGCTCAAATTGGCCAAGCCATGATCAAAATAACCCAGAGTGGCTATGATAAGAACATAATAGCTCCGACAGATATTCTTCAACTTTCAAATCACTGAATATGAATAAGATAATCAAATGGTTTTTCACTGTGCTAGGCTCATTGGTACTGATTATACTGGTGACTGCACTGGTAATTGGTGTAGCCTTTCTAAACCTCAGTCCTCAATTTGGCGGAACGGTAAGTGATCAGCAGAAAGAACGGTACCGGATAACCGGACATTATGAGGAGGGTATTTTCATCAATGATGAAGAGATCGTGATGGAGATAAATTGCCATAGCATTACTGCCATGCTAAGAGAAACCATGAACCCCGACCCTAATGTAGCTCCTGATCACAATATAGAGGTTGAAAAAATTAATCCTCAAGTATTGCAAAATTTTTCCGATACACTCACCCGAATTACCTGGTTGGGGCATTCGTCTTTTTTGATTGAGACCGGGGGAAAGAGGATATTACTCGACCCAGTATTTAGTAAGTATGCCGCTCCGCATCACTTTTTTGGTAGAGCACGGTTTCATCGGGAAATGCCTATCACTATTTCGGAGCTATCAACCATTGATGCAGTGATCATTTCACACGATCATTATGACCATTTAGATTATCCTTCTATTGTCGAATTGAAAGATAAAGTCAGTCAATTTTTTGTCCCGCTAGGTGTAGGGAATCATTTGAAAAGGTGGGAGATCGGCGAGGATAAAATATCAGAGTTGGACTGGTGGCAGGAAGCATCCTACGAAGATCTAAAAATTATCCTCACTCCATCCCGGCACATGTCTGGCCGAGGGCTCACCGACCAATCAGCAACCCTTTGGGGGTCATGGATCATACAAAATGAATACACTAATATCTACTTTAGTGGAGATGGCGGTTATGGTAAGCATTTCAAAGAAATTGGACAGAAATACGGTCCTTTCGATGTAGGCTTAATGGAATGCGGTCAGTATAATGAACTTTGGAAGGACGTACACATGATGCCAGAGGAGTCGGTAGTAGCGGCTATGGATGTACAAGCTCAGTTGATTATCCCTATCCACTGGGGCTCTTTTGCGTTGGCTACTCATAGCTGGACTGACCCGATAGAAAGAATAACGCAGGAAGCTCAAAAAATGAATATGCCCATCGCCACTCCCAAGATTGGGGAACCTGTACAGCTCACGGCTTTTCCGCGGACTAATTATAGCAAGTGGTGGGTAAGCGAACGATGAGCAGCAAATTCAATAAAGTATGACAGAATTAGTCTTCAAAAATATCAGCGACTTCCACTCGTACAATGGAATGCCGGAGCCTGAAAACCCGTTGTTTAGCGCATCTCACATAGCCGTCAACCAAGATTCTACTGAAAGCTGTGATCATACAAACAAAGAAGTGAGTCTGACCTGTGATTTTTACGTTATCAGTCTCAAAAATATTATTTCGGGTGAGTTAATCTATGGTAGAACCCAATACGATTGTACCAACGGTACTTTACTCTTTACCGCTCCCAATCAAAAGCTCATTTTCAAAGGATTAGTGTTCAGTTCGGATGCTTACCACGTTGCCTTTCACAAAGATTTCCTTCGGGGAACTGAACTCCAACAGCGCATCAAAAAGTATAACTTTTTCGAGTACAATGTCCACGAAGCTTTACACCTATCACCTAAAGAGGAAGCCTTGCTAAAATCAATATTCAAGAATATAGAAGCTGAATATCAAAATAATCAGGATGAGTTCTCTAAGGAGATTATCCTCTCTCAATTGGAAACGTTACTCGAGTACTCCGATCGGTTTTACAAGCGGCAATTCCTCCACAGGAAGGAGATCAACCAGAGCTTGCTATCCAAGTTCACCCAAGTTCTAAACACGTATTTTGAAGAAGGTGACTTGCTCAATAAGGGGATTCCTACTGTCGATTGGATGGCGGGAAAGTTGAAAGTAAGTCACCGATATATGAGTGATATGATTAAGGCAGAAACAGGCAAGACAGCTGTAGATCAGATCAACCTGTTTCTCATTGAGGAAGCCAAAAATCTATTGCTTGCGCCCCATACATCTATTTCAGAGACTGCTTATCAGCTAGGGTTCGAGTATCCCCAGTACTTTTCACGTCTTTTTAAGAAAAAAACGGGAATGAGCCCTAAAGAATATATTCAATCTGAGTCTTTAAATTGATTTCAATTTCCTGCTTTACCCTGGTTTTGTGAGACAATCCAATTGCCATGATTTTCCCATCTTTCTTCAAGTTTTTTTAACCTGGGAAGGATTTTCCACGTGAGGAAAATCACGGCAGTAATTCCAGTTATACACCTGGGAATGAGGAAACACAGCCTCCCCCCTTTCAATTAAAGCGAGCTTGGGAAAAGACTGTTCTTAAAGCTTATTCCGTATATATGCTAGTAGAATAATCAATCATCTATTGTAGGTTAACGACATTTTTCTGTATCTGCAAATGGTGCCGAATTTTACGGTATAAAACGTTAAAAGGAAGATAAGCGATACCACGCTGATGATTAGCAACACTAACTTCAAATAATCGTCGCCAATGGGCAAACAAGTCGCGGTAGGCTCGCCGTAGAGTCATCTGCGGGTCGTAAATGTGGGCGGGCTCAGAGTTGGCGCCATTGAGTTCAATGATTCTAAAATTGCCTGCGTAGAGATCGTCTATGCTTCTCACCTTCAAATCGTAGCGCCCAAAGTAATACCCAGGTATCTGCTGGCTCACCGCATCAAACACCTCTTTAAGTCGCTTATCAATTATATGGTTTGCATTCAGAAAGGTTGCGCCCCGGCAGTGGTTTCCGACTTGTACTAAAGGTACTACTTCACCCTCTTTCGGAATTTGGGCCATTTTAGCTCCCAGCAATTGCCTGAAGTACGGAAAGTAGTAAGACGCTCGCCTATTCTGAAGAATTAACTCCTCCAGCGATTTTTCTCCATCCCCTCGCAACTCAATTAGCTCCTTCTTCACCACAGAAGTTATATGTCCGAAACTTTCGTGAGACATTCGAGAGTACATAATCCCGAACTCCAGCGGCTCATTACAATATTCTTGAACAATAAACAGCTCATCAATCCTCTGATAATGAGCAATATAATCATCAAGCTCACTAATACCGTCAATCTTCTCTACACCAAATCCTCGCTCTCCTTTATCCGGTTTAATTATGATGGGGAATGCAAGCTGTTTTTCGTTCATCCATTCTAAAACTGTAGAAACTGTCAGCACTGATTCCGGTAGATAGCCGGTATTGGGCTGGTATTTTTCGGGTTTATGCTGTAATACCGCAGCCTTGGAGTAGTCTATGAAACCGCCGGCCTCCATCAGTGGGTTAGCAGCAGTGAAAAAGGATAACGAACGAGCACGAACACTCAGATACAACCAATAAAAGTAGATGGGAGCATAGAATACGTAGAATGGCCAAAATTCCCAGTTCAACCAGCGCCGACTATGAATTCTAAACTCAGTCCACCACGTTGGAAATATCACTTCTCTCTAGGGTTTCTTGGAAGGTTTGTTCAGAGAGCAAATCCTGGTAGGTGAATACCATATCATTTACCGCAATCTCTACTTTAGCAACGCTTACCGTCTGTAACCCTCCTTTGCGCTGCATATTAATGGCAATCTCGGGCTGCTCATTGTGCGTTTGCCGGTGAAAACTGAGCGTATTAGAGAGATCATCTTCTAATGCTAACCACTGCTCGAACCATCCATTCCGAATAGATTGAGCATTATCATCGTATAGTGTAGCTGAAGACCACACGTGGGGTTGATCAGGTCTCAATTCAGACAATAGATACTTCTGTCCATTCCACCGCACTTCCTGAATCTTATTTTGGGTAAACCACAACAGGGTAAAAGGCTCTATTCCGCTAAAATTATAGCACTCAGCAAACGATTGAGCACTGACATAAGAAAATGCTTCCAGCACTACCTGCCCTCGGGATTTACGATAAGGTGGTTTACGTTGATGATCGGTAAATGCTCCGTTCATCAGGCTCAGCACCCTCGCCTGATCACTAACGGCAATCCAGGTTCCACCTCCCTGCGGATCTTGCGGAAAAAGTAATTGTGGATCTCTACTAGCTCGTACCGGAAAGCGTGCCTGCGGGCGATAAATGCTTTCATCGCGGCTCTGGGTTACAATAAACCCTGGTGACGTTGGTAAGTATGTTACGGTGCACATTGCTGCTGATGCCGGATTGTAGAGGGGGCTACCCCAAAGTCTGCTACTACTACTACTTTGGGCCAGGTTTGTTCAATACCAATCCTAATAATCGCCATATGGTGAATTGCATGCTCTAAGCAATACAGTAACTCTCGACCCACACTGGAAGATGATTGAACTGCAGTGTTGGAACTCGATAAGCCGGACTTATCTAGTTTTGATACCAGCACTAATGGCTGACTGATACTAATGCTGTTGATTGTTTTAGTCAGGTACTGAATGGTTTGCAGCGCTACGTCCATATTATTTTCTAAAGCGGACGCACGGGCTCTATCATCGTAACATATCCGGCGGTTGGGTGCTCCTTGGATAAGAGCCTGATAAAACTCTAAAATATGGCGTACATGCTGACCAATTGTGCCGTTCCTGAGTATTTGTAACGGACGCTGGTAATCATGCTCTGACAACTGAGTGAGTACGACGGTTAACTGAGAGAAAAGCGTCTGATTAGACGAAATTAGCGGAGGGTTTTGCATAGAATTTTGCTCAAAATTACAAGCTGTACTAACAGTTCTTGCTATTATTAGCAATCTACCCGATGCTAGCTAATGTCAGTGTCTGAGAAATGACAATCTTTCTTTAAATCAGACCGAATTACTGTACGAGATAATAGTATACGGCCGCTCCTGCTGCCGCAGCAACTAAAATCCCACCCAGCACGATGGCAACAGTCTTCCAGTTGATTTTTCTTTCCGGCTTATCGGCCAGGATTAAACGCTGCTTTAAATCCTGCATAAAGCGGAACTCTATTCCTGCCAGAATATCCCGGTGCAGGTGTACGCCTTCGGCTAAACCCAGGTTCTCCCGCATGCGTTGCTCAAAGGCAGTTTGCTCTTCCTGCGACATAGAGCCGTTAACGTATCGGTCAATTTGATTCCAGCGATTTTCTACCATGGATTGTCCGTTCATCTTAGACAAAGTCTTCGTTTTGGTATCGTTCCCGTACCATGTTTTTCAAGTTAGTGAGGCACCGCAGCTTTTGGGTCTTCACTACGTTTTCGTTTTTATACTGTAACCGGGCAGCGATGGCTTCCATGCTAAAACCCCGGAAGTAAAAAAGCTCCAGAATGCTTTTGCAAGGTTCGCCAATGGTATTCATCAGCCGAGCTACTAAGCGCTGACGATCATTGGTAGCAAACTGATCAACCGGTTCGGCGTGCAGGTTCTCTACCATCCACAATTCGTCACTCTCGAGGGCTACGGGTTGTTGGAGCTTCTTTCGGATAATATTCTTCCCAATAGCAAATAAGTACGTCTTCAGTGAGCTGGTTAGCGATTCTAGCTTTCCCTGCACAATGTTTCGGTACAGACACACCACCGCATCCTGAAAGGCATCAGCAGCTTTTTCTTCGTCGATCCGATAACTGCTCTGCGCCCACTGCAAAAAGGCGGGCCGGTGTTCTTTGTAGATTTTGACTAGACTGGCCTCATCACCACTTCTGATTTGCTGAATAAGGGCCTGATCTTGGGTATACGTTTGCTCCACAGATTACGTAGGTTTATGCTACGACAAATTAGTAGGGATTCCGCAATTACTGTTCTAAAACCGGGGAATCTTTTATTGATGTAATTAATTTGGCAATTTCTGACAAAGAAACAAAAAAACCACTCCGTAGAGTGGCTTTCGTTATCTTCTTCTAGAATTTTCTGCTTAGAAAATTTCGTCCTGATCTATAATCTGAATGGAATCTTCCACAATCAGCGAATCCGCTTCATTTTCAATACCACCGTACTGAGCGCAGTCAATTTCAATAGACAGACCGGTGCGAGGCCGCTCAAAGGCTCCCTTTTCGTAATCCAACCGCTCATCGTCGTATACTCGCTTCATATACTCTACCCAAATGGGCATCGCCATTCTTGCTCCCTGTCCTAATCTCAACGTTTTAAAGTGAACGCTACGATTATCGCCGCCTACCCAGGCCCCGGATACCAGATCTTTGGTCACCCCCATAAACCAGCCGTCGGAGTAATTAGAGGTAGTTCCGGTTTTCGCTCCAATCTCGTTTCCTTCCCGAAGCTCCGGTGGAATACCTCGTCCGGTCCCACCCTCTTCTTCGGTAGCTCCGCGCAGCATATAGAGCATCAGGTAGGCCGTTTCCTCACTCAGAGCCTCTCGGGTTTTTATGGGGTGTTCGTACACCACATTGCCGTCTTTGTCCTCAATTCGAGTAATAAATACCGGCTCGGTCCAGGTTCCGTGGTTTACAAATGAACTGTAAGCACCTACCATTTCGTAGACCGATACATCGCCCCCACCGCCCAGCGCTAGACTAGGTACTGCTTCAATATTGCTAGTAACTCCCATCCGCTTAGCGTAATCCACTACCGTTTCGGGGCCTAACCGTTTCATAATAAAAGCAGTCACCGAGTTGATAGACTGAGCCATTGCCTGGCGGATAGTCATTTTCTCGCCAGAGTATCTTCCTTCGGCATTTTTAGGCGTCCAGGTATCTTCTTCTCCGTCAGTATAAACTGAGAAGGTTACCGGCGCATCTACAACTTCGTAGCAGGGTGAATAGCCGTTATCAACTGCGGCAGCATACACAAACGGCTTAAAGGTAGATCCGGGCTGCCGCTTACCCTGCATTACGTGATCGTACTTAAAGTTTTCGTAGTTAATACCGCCCACCCAGGCTTTAATGTGTCCATTGTGGGGGTCCATCGACATAAACCCGGCGTGCAAAAACCGCTGAGTGTATTTGATAGAATCTATCGGACTGATGACCGTATCTTTTTTGTAATCCTCGTTTTCCCAAGTGAACAGGGTAGTGGGCACTGGGGTATTCATCACGATATGGATAGAATCATTGTCTTTGCCGTATCTCTTTTCTAACCCTTTGTAGCGAGGAGTGCGTTTAGCCAGCATCTCTACAAAGCCTTTAATCTCCTCACCTTCTTCATCCCGCCAGGGATTCTCCTTACCCCAATGTTCTTCAAAGAGTTGTTGCTGATACTTCATATGAGCTTTCACAGCTACTTCCGCATGCTCCTGCATCCGGCTGTCCAGCGTAGTGTATATTTTAAGTCCGTCCTCATCCAGATCGTAACCATGCTCATCAGCCCAGCGGTACAGCCAACGACGAATCACCGCCCGGAAATAAGTAGCCGGCCCATCGGTATGACTATCTACTTTATAATTTAGAACGATTGGCTCCTGCACTAGTGAATCATACTTTTCCTGCTCCAGATAGCTAAAGCGACGCATCTGGTTCATTACTACGTTACGGCGGCGCTGAGAATTCTCAGGGTTTCGTGCCGGATTATAGTAAGTAGAGGCTTTCAGCATACCTACTAGCACGGCAGCCTCTTCCACGTTCAGATCATAGGTCGGCTTATTAAAGAAAGTCTTAGCAGCCACCTTAATTCCGTAGGAGTTACCACTAAACTGTGCAGTATTCAGATACATAGCCAGAATTTCTTTCTTGGTGTAGTACCGTTCCAGTTTCACTGCTACAATCCACTCCTTGGTCTTAATAATCAGCATACGTAAGCCCGGAATCTTCATCAGAGGCCCTTCGTTCTGTCCACGAGTTTTAAACAGGTTCTTAGCAGTTTGCTGCGATAAGGTACTCCCCCCTCCTTCTAAACTACTGGCCCCGAAAGTGGCTACTTTCTTAATAATACCCCAGGCTACCCGGCCCATACTTTGTAAATCAATGCCGCTATGCTCGGTAAAGCGAAGGTCTTCGGTAGCTACCAAAGCATTGACTAGACTAGGAGACAATTCCTCGTAGGTAACCGGACTCCGGTTTTCCCGGTAGTATTTTCCTAACTGTACATTATCCGCTGAATAAAGCTCCGACGACAGATCGTTCTTAGGGTTCTCTAGTGCTGACCAACTGGGCAGTCCGCCGTACAGTCCCATAAAATCAATACTGACGGTAAATACGTAGAGAGGGAAGAGAATAAAGAAAGAGATAAATGAGATCCAGGCTCCGCGAACTATCCAGGTATATAGTTTTGAGCGGTCTTGTTTTACTACTTTTTTCTCCTCCCTAGAGGTTTTGGTACTGGCCATCTTTGTGGTATCTACTGGTATATGTTATAATGCTTTTAGAATAAAAAGTATGAAAAGCACACAGGCTATCACACTGGGTTCAACAAAAATCAGACAAATCTTGCTAATTAGCCCCAATCGCTTAGAAAGTGTAATGCTTTTCAAAAAATCGCAGATAATTTTCTACGTCTTTGGTCCGGTACAAAATCGGTAGATTGTCTTCAGTAATAATAAAATTACTAGTGATATCGCTACGATCGTAAGTATTGGTTTCGGGTAGCAGATTTAGCGGAGAAAGTTCTCCATTAAAATCCTGAAAATAGCGTTGGGCTGTTTCCTGATCGGGAAATTCTTCCACAATAATCATCACCTGCCCGTCTTCCAGCATCAGGTTGGCCGTTCGCAACTCACCCTCGCCGAATTGTTCGTTATTAAATTTCTCAATGGCTCGGGGCAATGCTGTAGACAAGTTACCTTTACTATTATATACCACAATAAAAGAATGCTTCTCGTCCAGTTCAGGAATAAACTTAGCCCCGTACTGCTCCGCCAGCTTTTCGTCGAAGCCCTGAGCCGCGGTAAGTAATTCCTGAGCATAGGGGGTTACTTCACTTTCAGGATTTTCTTCAATAAAACTTTGCAAGTCTGCCTGGTATTCAAACCGGCTACTGAGTTTGCCATTTATCAGAATTTGCAGCAATTTCATGTTATCCACAAAATCATTATCCGCATACTCTCGCAGAGCGGCTCGTACCAGTGGCTCCGCTTGCTGGTAAGCTCCCTTTTGATATAAACGATAGGCCTCCTCGTATATTTGTTTTAGCTGAGCACTGGCTAGGTTGCTTTCTTCTCGATAATTGGGGTTAATAATGATTTTTGCAAAAATACTTTCCGGGTAATTCTCCAGTAACTGGTTCTTGTAGCGGGTAGCCGAGGCGTTGTCGCCCTGCTCTTGATACAATAAGTAAAGTTGATACAGCGCTTCCGGTTCGTACTCGGACGCAGGGAAGCGAGAGAGCATTGTCTCAAACGTTTCAATGGCGTTTTCTTTCTCTTCCAGATCAAAGTTATAAATACCTCCCAATTTAAAGTAAGCTTCTTCCATCATTTGGTAGGCCATCTGCTTTTGTTCTTCAGTAAACGGAATATTGGCGTACAATGCCTGCTTCATTCCCGCAGACTGGTCGGGAGCATCGTCCGCAGGATCGCCCAGTGCCGGGTCGTCCACCTCTACCTGCTCGAGGTCGTTCGCGGCAAAGTTTCCTTGAATTGACTTATTTGAGCGTCGCCAATTATCTTCCAGTTGCCGTTTCCCCCATTTTCGCGTAAAAGAACTTTGCCCCTGACTAATTGCGGCCGGACTGTAGT
>CAKZYJ010000520.1 GCA_937884755.1 uncultured Flammeovirgaceae bacterium | reverse complement strand
TGGATAAATTGACGGTCAACTGGCATCTCCCATAGATTGTCATGATTAACGGGCCTGCTGACCAGTATGTCAAATTGAAGTTTTGAACTATGAGGAGGGTCTTCCACAACCCCCGTCACGGTCCAATGTTCTTTCTTACCCCAAGAAACTCGGGACGTAATCGTCTCTCCGATGGGGTTTTTGTTGCCGAAATATTTTTTAGCAGTACTATGAGTAATCACGGTTGAATAGGGAACAGCTAATGCTTTTTCCTGGCTACCCTGTACTAATCGGAACATGAATATGTGCAAAAAAGTAGAGTCCACAGTAAACACGCCACTCTCATTGTAACTCGTTAT
Source organism: uncultured Flammeovirgaceae bacterium (assembly GCA_937884755.1). Classification (GTDB taxonomy): domain Bacteria; phylum Bacteroidota; class Bacteroidia; order Cytophagales; family Cyclobacteriaceae; genus Tunicatimonas. Next base: position 2,301 of record CAKZYJ010000520.1, on the reverse strand, counting down.
ATTACCTTCTTCATTAGTAACCGTCACTAATCGCTCAACACCTCTATTGAACCTAGTGTAATTGATCACTTCGGGAATCGCTTGCTTAGCCACTACGGATATACCTGGATATGAGAGACTTCCCGAGTTTTCAGTATTTCCGCTTTTAGTTTCTAGTTGGCGAAGCTGGTAGATAGAGTGTTTACGTTGATGAAAATTATCAAAGGTTAACGAATAACCAACGTATTTGGCGATCACGATCGCTGAAATCATCCCTACGACTAAACCTAAGATATTGATAAGATTGGAAAATTTCTTATTCCTAAAAATCTTGAAAAAGATTCTTATATAGTGCTTGAGCATTACTGTAAGATTGATGGTGATGGAATGATGTTTAACATTTATTAAGTTGCTGTACGTAATTCCAGGCTGTTCCGTAGCCAATATTTAGTTGCTTACTAATTTGATTGATAGAAACCCGCTGATCATGCAAATCATTGATCTGCTGTTGAACGCTTGCTGAGAGTGTTGGACGGGATATCCTTTTGCCCTGGGCTTTTGCTCGAGCCATACCTGCCTTCACTCGCTCACTAATCAGAGCGCTCTCGAATTGTGCCAAGCTGGCCATGATATGAAAGACCATCTCATGGCCAGCTTGGCACAATTGGGTAGAACGGGCAAAGCGATCATAGCGCCACACCAGCACTACATCTACTTTTCGTTTCCGAACAAACTTCAAAAAGGTATGCTAATGGGGACGAGCTTCACTGGTACCCGAGGCGTAATCTACGTACTCCCCTGATAATTGATAACCTCTTCGCTCAGCGTACTCCCGTAACTGCCGGAGCTGAGTTTCAGGGTCTTGCTTTTTATCAAAGGTAGATACCCGAGCGTATATGGCTGCCCGTGGGGTTGATGGTGGCTTTTTCATTAGATCGTATTCGAAGTTTTTCTACTACGCGGTGGCCGCTACATTTATCAAAAAGGATTTCCTTTACGATAATACATACTCCTCCTGTAAAAACCTCGTTTCCTGTGCAGAAATGGCCTCCGATTTTGACACCCTTTTTGATAACCTGCTTTTGCCATGCCCGTACAGTTTCTTTCCCTAGCCGAACGCGATCGTCTATCGCGGTTTCCTTCCACTATTAATTCAGATGAGATCATTACCTACTTTACCCTGACTGAAGAGGATAACAATCAGGTAGCACAGCAACGCCGTCCAGTAAACCGTCTTGGTTACGCTTTACAACTTTGCTGTGTCCGCTACTTAGGGTTTGTTCCTGTTGACTTGTCTTCTATTCCAGAGGGAGTGGTGACTTTTTTAGCCGATCAATTGACCGTTCCTTCCGCGATACTGCAAGATTACGGTGGGCGTACCAAAACGGTCAGCGAACACTTTCAATCTGTCTTGGTCTATCTAGGCTATCAACGAGCTACCCCCTTAGATCTAGAGGATTTGCAGCAATGGCTTATTGACCGGGCTTTGGAACACGACAAACCCACCCTGCTGCTGTACCTACTTTGTGAGAAGCTTCAGCAGGAAAATATGATCCGACCCGGTATCACGGTGCTAGAGCGCATGGTTGCCTCCGCTAGAAATGCAGCCCACCAAGTATCTCTTACCCGACTGTCAGGATTGCTGACTTCAGAGCGGAAAGCTTTGTTGGATAGCTTGCTGGAACCTGGGTCATCGGGTCAAACTATGCTATCGTGGTTGAAACAACCGGCGGTAACCAATAGTCCGACTGCTAGCTTGGAAGTACTGGACAAATTCGCGCAACTCAGAAGTTGGCGGGTAGATCAATGGGATGTTTCGGGGATCAATCCGAACCGACAGAAGCTATTAGCCCGCCTAGGCAGCCGTTATACGAACCAGGCACTACAGCGGATGGCCGAGGAGAGACGTTATCCTATTTTGGTTGCCTTTCTTACCCAAACCTTGATGGATGTATCCGACGAACTGATCGACATCTTTGATGCCTGTATGGCACAGGTACACTCCCGCTCCAAACGAAACCTCGACGAACATCGAAAACAGATTGCGGCGGCCACCGAGGCCAAAGTACGTCTTTTTTACCAAGTAGGCTCGATGATATTAGATGATACAATTGCCGATGAAACGCTACGAACCGCTATTTTCCGTAGGATTACTCCGGAAGAATTAGAAGCAGCGGTGGCAGATGCCAACGCCATCATGCGCCCGGAAGGCTATGACTACTTTGACTTTTTGGAAAAACGCTATAGCTACATCCGGCAGTTTTCTCCTACGCTGCTCTCTGAGGTGCCTTTTGCTTCTAATGTAGAGAGTGACGACGTATT
>CAKZYJ010000519.1 GCA_937884755.1 uncultured Flammeovirgaceae bacterium | reverse complement strand
AGGCCTTGAGCGGTATTAGAAATCGGGCGACTTTCCAGCACTTCCGAATCTACCAGGTCTACCGCACCCGAAAGATTTACCCGTATCTGGGTTCCGTAACCTACGACGACAATTTCTTGTAGCTGAGCCACATCTTCGCGCATCGTAACGTCTAACTGACTGCGATTATTAATCGGCACTTCGGCGGTCATGTAACCAATGTAGGAAAAAATCAGCGTAGGATCTTCCTGCGTTAGTCGAACCTGAAACTGACCATCTACGTCAGTGATCGTTCCATTAGTAGTGCCTTTTTCCAGCACAGAAACCCCAATTAGGGTCTCGCCATTTTCATCGGCAACCTTACCGGAAACAGTGTTTTGGGCCCAAGCAACTCCGGCAAAAAACAACATGCCAAGAGCACCTAAGTAAGCGTACATTTTTCTCATAGTAAAAGTGGTTTAGGGTAGGCCGTAAAAGTAGTATCGGCGTATTAACTCAGTGTGAATGGCGTATTAATAAAAATTAACTTAACGTTCAGTCAATTTATTTGTAATCGGCTTGACGGGATTGTAACTTGCTCATATGGGTCGGAAAAGCCTTAAAGAAGACCGCCAAAAAGAAATTATCGAAGCTTTCTATAAGGTGGCGCAGCAGGAAGGGGTAGAGAATACCTCTTTTGCCAAAATTGCCAAAGAACTTGATATTACCCCCAGTTTGCTGGTTCACTACTTCAATACTAAAGAGGAGTTGCTATTAGGGCTGATCGATTTTATCGTTGAGCGCTACCAGCATATTTACCAGCTAAAAGCTCGTAAGCAGGTTTCAGCACCAGATCACTTGCTAGCAATTCTGGATAATATCTTTTCCCGCAAATGGAATAGCCTAGTTGACGATGGGGTTTTTTACAGTTGCTTTGCTGTTGTTTTTCGGGATACCCGCGTGCGGTCGCGATTTAAAGAAATGACACTGCTGTTGCGACGATGGCTAGCTGATGCTATTCAGGACTGTGTAGATGAGCAGGAGCTGGAAGTCGAAAATGCTAATCAGGTGGCTGATTTAATCTTTGTCATCTCCGACGGGGCGTACTATTTTCTTAGTATGATTGATGATCCTATTGAGCATAAGGAAAGATTAGCGACCTACCATCAGCAAGCTCTACGGTTACTTAATTTGCAAGGTATTGAAACCTGATTTGAACGTACTCATCAGGAAATAATATTTTTGAGATGACTATTTCTGATAGTATAGAATTTGTATTCATAGTAACACTTCATGTAGAACTACCTCATATATGATAGAGTGAGTTTACTCTTGCATGCCAACATTCTTAACAGAAAAGTAACTTTAAAGAGTCATCACTTTCCGCAGTTTTTCTTTTCTTAGAGACTACGATAGATTGGTAATTTGATGCGGGATACGACAACAGATGAAGCACTGCTGGAACTCATTGCCAGCCATGACGAGAAAGCACTGGAAGCGTTACATCGGCGGTACTACAAACGGCTTTGTGACTTTGCGTATCATATTTTAAATAGCCTTCCTATCACTGAGGAAGTAGTGTCTGATGTATTCTTACAACTCTGGCTCAAGCGATCGGATATTACCATTCGCACCAAGGTCAAATCATACCTTTTCTCTGCGGTTCGTAATCAAGCACTCAACACGCTAAAAAAAGAAGACCAGCCGTGGGAGGATATTGAAACTGCCCACTTACCACCAACCACCCAGGCTCCTTCTACTATTAACGATTTAGAATATCGAGAGTTTGAACAAGAAGTAGATACACTGCTCCGCACCCTACCTGAACAACGGCAACTAATCTTTCGGCTCAATCGCTTTGAGGGGCTTCGATACAAAGAAATCGCCCAGATTCTTGGAATCTCTTCTAACACGGTACAAAACCAGATGGTAGCTGCTGTAAAACACCTCGTGAGTCACTACCCCAACCTGGTGGCTCGCTGGGAATCATCCCTTTCTCTTTTGCTACTATTGCTTTCGTAGGCACCAACCATTACTTAACAATTTCTTAACATAGGCCAATAGTAGATTCAGGTTGGCAGATCTGTCATAGGTACAGAATACCATGAAAGACCAAGAATTTTTAACATTAGTTACTCGATACCTGTCGGGCGAAGCCTTACCTCACGAAGTTGAACAATTGAACGAGGTTCTTCAGAAAAAAGAAAATAGAAAGCAATTCAATTTTATTAAAGGTCAGTGGGATAACGCGAAGGAGGTTGGCAATTCCACTAAATTTTCTCACGATAAAGGCTACCAAATACTTCTTGAAAAGATTAAGCAACACGAACCCAGCTTTACCTCCGCCCCGCAGCGTGAGCGCAAAACCCTCCCAATGTACCGAAAGCTATCTCGGGTAGCAGCGGCTACTCTACTGCTTGGTACCATTACATACTTCGTATACTCCACCGTGAAGAAAATGCCCGATGAACCTACGTTTACTATACAGGAAAAAGTAACCCAACCGGGGCAAAAGGCCAATTTCACCCTGGCCGATAATTCAGAGATTACAGTAAACGGAGAAAGTAGCTTAACGTTCAAGGAGCCGTTTCAAGACAATCTGCGGGAATTTAGCTTAAAGGGCGAAGCCTACTTTGCCGTAGCCCGCAATCCGAAGGCACCCTTTGTAGTAAACTTCAAAGATTTACGAGTGGAAGTGCTCGGAACCGAGTTCAACGTAGAAGCACTTCCTTCAGAAAACACATCTTATATTCACTGGTGGAAGGGAGTATTAAAGTGCTGAGCGGAAAAGGGAAAGTGATTAAAATACTGAAACCCGGTGAGCAGCTCGTGTACCATCACCAGACTCAAGAACTTACAGTTCAGGCATTTGACTTACTGAAAACCGTAGGGTGGAAGGATAATACGCTAATCTTCGATAATGAGAAACTAGCTAATGTGCTGCCCGTACTGAGAAGGCAGTACGGGGCTGATTTTCACGTAAGCGATTCTGTGGTACTTAACTGTATCATCAAAGCCGATTTTCAGGACGAGACTTTATACAGCGTGCTAGAAGCACTAAAGTTTGCCGGTGACTTTGAGTATGAGATTAAAGAAGAAAACAAAATCACCTTATTTGGGAAAGGGTGCCCTTAAATCAACCCACTCATTAATCATTACTCATCAATCATCAAAGTCGCCTATGTAAAACCGAAGAACCCTACTAACAAAAAAAGCGCCTCTGCCAAGGCGCCTTCCTTTGGATCATTGGATACAGAGCATATTAACACCTGACAGCGTTTCGCCCTGATCGGATTTTCCATGTCTTAACGAACCTCTTTTTTTCGCTAAAACACTCTAAACTATGAAATTTATCTTACTTACGATAACGCAAGTGACAAAGTTTTTGCTGTACGGCACGCTTGTCCAGTGCCTCTTCTTTGCCCTAGCCCTAGCTGATTCTTTTGGTCAGCACCGGGCCTTAGAAACTTTCCGCATCTCGTTGGAAGAAAAAAATCTGACGCTGGGAGAAGTATTTGACCGACTGGAGCGGGAGACATACTTCAATTTTACCTATGTACGTTCTAAAGTACCACTCGAGGAAAAGGTAACGACTACCTTGAGTGGTGACCTTAAATCAGTGCTACAAAACTTGGCGAATGCCCATCGCCTTCACGTGAAGCGAATTAACGACCTAATCGTCGTGAAGAAAGTAGCAAAAAAAAGAAAAGTGGAAGAGTTCATCATTCAGAACGAAAAGAAAGTATCAGGAAAGGTTACCGATACCGAATCTGGTGAACCGATTATAGGGGCTACTATTCTGGTCAAGGGAACTACCATCGGTACCATTTCAGACATTAACGGAGAATACAGCTTATCAGCCCCCGACGATGCCGAGACACTTACAATCTCATTTGTGGGCTACGAAACACAGGAAATAACTATCGGTAACCAATCTATTATTGATGTTGCTCTTAGCGTAGATTCAGAACTTCTTTCAGAAGTATTAGTAATTGGTTACGGCTCTCAGTCTAAGGCTAAAATAAATGGTGCAGTGGCGGGGGTAGAATCCGAAGCCCTACAAAAGTATTCGTCACCCAACGTAGACCAGCAATTGGCCGGACGGCTAGCCGGAGTACAAATCAATGAAGTGGGTGGTCAACCCGGTTACGACGCTCAGGTAGTTATCCGGGGAGTGGGAACCCTCACCGCCGGAAGCTATCCGCTGGTAGTCGTTGATGGGGTACCGCTTTCCGAAGGGTCTACCTTGAGTTCTATCAACCCAAATGATATTGAAAAGATTGATGTACTGAAAGACGCAGCTTCAGCCGCCATCTACGGTTCACGTGCCAGTAATGGTGTTTTACTGGTTACGACCAAGAAAGGTAGCAGTGACAAACCGAAGATTACCATTGATGCTTTCACCGGATTGCAGACGCGGGCTGATAACGTGGAGTACGTAGATGCCTACGATGCTGCCCAGTACTTCACTGAAGCCCGCGATTGGGGCTATGTTTCTAGAGATCCGGCCAACCGCAGCGAAAACGATGATCGAGAAACCCGACTAGCGAATGGAGCTAGCCGCCGTGAGCTTCGTTTGCACTACCTTGATCCGTACCTAGAGGGCCAACCCGGTTTAACCAATACTGATTGGCTAGATGAAGTTTTCAGCACCGCCCCTATGACCAGTATTACCACCTCAGTTTCAGGTGCGGGAGAGAAGTCTGATTACTATGTTTCGGGCGGTTACTTTAACCAGGATGGTATTGCAGTAGGAACTAGCTTTGAACGGTACACAGCGGCCATCCGGGTTAATACTCAGCTTAACAAATTTCTGAATTTTGGAATTAACCTAAATCCATCGTACTCCAAGCAGCGCGATACTGACTCGGGCGATTGGCGAAGCGACCCGGTAGCCGTAAGCTATACCAGCTATCCGTTTTTTAGCCCGTACCTACCCGATGGCTCGCTCAATATTAGTGAGCAGATCCGAGAGAATACCCCCGAAGATGGCTCTTTGCAGGAAAATGCGTTGGGATATGCCAATCTAATCAAAGATGATAAAAACCGCTTTCGCACCTTTGGTAGTACGTTTCTGACCGTAAAGCCATTGGAAGGCTTAGAGCTCAAGTTTCTTGTTGGCGGAGATTACCGTAATTACTTCTACGATTTCTACGATCCGTCTTTTCTAGGACAATACCGGGCTTCAGCTCCCGACCAAGCCGAAGCCGTAGAAACTAACATTCGGATTACAAATATCCTGTCTGAAAACACTCTGACCTACTACAAAGATATTGGCGATCATGAATTTGATGTATTGGCCGGGTACAGCTTTCAGAAAGAGCAAGGCAGTGATACCCAAATTACCGGAACCGATATTCCCGATGATAATATCACGAATATTTCTGGAGCCAGTTCTTACAATATAGATGCCGACCGCTACACCTGGACACTGCTGTCGTACTTTGGTCGATTGCAATACTTCTATAAATCACGCTATCAGCTATCACTAGCTCTGCGACGAGACGGTTCTTCTCGTTTTGGGGATGAAACCAAATGGGGAGTGTTTCCTTCGGTATCCGCCGGATGGATTCTTTCGGACGAGCCTTTCTTCCCTCAGTCTAACCTGATCAATTTTGCTAAAATCCGAGCTTCCTGGGGACAAACGGGTAACAACCAGATCGGCTCCTACGGCTCCCAAGCACTGGTCACTTCGTCAGACTATGTGTTCGGGGGAGCTTTGGCTCCCGGTTTTGCGGCAACCACTTCACCCAACAGTGCCCTTTCTTGGGAAACCAATACCTCAGTTAATATTGGAGTTGATTTAACTTTCTTTGAAAACTTTTCTTTCTCAGCGAACTACTATACGACCAATACAGACGGCCTACTTTTAGAAGTTCCTGTACCAGAACAATCTGGCTATAGCTTTTCGCTGCAAAACATTGGTGAGGTACAAAACTCAGGTATTGAATTAGAGTTGGGAGCTAGTGGTCTGCAACTGGGGCCAGTGCAGTGGTCAGCTTCGGCGAATTTTACCTCTAATCAAAACGAGGTACTTGCCTTAGGCGAAGGTCAGGAAGAAATTAAATGGAGCACCAATGGTGGAGCTTGGGTTACCCGTATTGGCGGTCCGATTGCGGAAATTTTCTCCTGCGATGTGATCGGTGTATACCGAACCGAGCAAGAAATAGAAGACACTCCTCATCTGGAAGGCACCTTAACTGGTGACTATATCGTAGCCGATATAAATAATGATGGG
>CAKZYJ010000518.1 GCA_937884755.1 uncultured Flammeovirgaceae bacterium | reverse complement strand
GGTGACACGACAGCGATAATCTCCTGCATCATCAGAGGATACTTCTTCTATTCGAAGCTCTCGATTGGTTTCTCCTGCAATATCCTGCCAAGCACCATTTACCTGACGTTGCCACTGATAGTTCGTTTCGGGATGAGATTCATCGCTAGCAGTTAACACTAGTGAGTTTTCAACCACTACAATTGATTTTTCTATCGGGTTCTGCGGTAAATATGAGAAAATTTGAAAAGGATATGTGTCTACTCCTGTGAAGAATTGCACAATAATATCGGGAGAAAGCTGATTACCACCAAGATATAAACGAGTTAAACTATTAAGATTTCCAAGCTCGGAAGGCAAACTACTGAATTGATTATTATAAAGATACAGTTGAGTTAAATTACTGAGGCTTCCGATCTGGGCAGGTAAGCTGCTGAGTTGATTATTGAAAATGGACAAATAGGTTAAATTGTTAAGGTTCCCAACCTCGGCGGGTAAGCTACTGAGTTGATTATCATAAATAGACAACCGAGTTAAACTACTAAGGTTCCCAATCTCGGCGGGTAAGCTACTAAGTTGACTAGTGGTAATAGTTAAACTAGTTAAACTACTAAGGTTCCCGATTTCGGAGGGCAAGCTGCTAAGTTGACTATCGCCAATGCTTAAACGAGCTAAACTACTAAGATTCCAGAACTCGGAAGGAAAACTACTCAGTTGATTACCGAAAAGGAACAAAGTGGTTAGACTACTAAGGTTCCCAATCTCGGCAGGTAAGCTACTGAGTTGATTGCCGTAAAGAGATAGATAAGTTAAGCTATTTAGATTTCCAATCTCGGCAGGAAAGATATTGAGCTGATTGTTGTTAAGGTATAAAGCGTCTAAACTACTAAGGTTTCCGATCTCGGGTGGCAAGCTACTAAGTTGATTATTGCTAAGGTGTAAATTCGTCAAGCTACCTAGATTTCCGATCTCGGGGGGTATACTGCTAATTTGATTCTCGTTAAAGATTACATATGATAAGTTGCTTAGACTTCCGATTTCGGGGGGCAAGCTGCTAAGTTGATTATCCCTAAGATTTAAGTCTGTTAAGTTGCTTAGATTTCCGATCTCAGGGGGTAGGTTACTAAATTGATTACCAGTAACGTGCAAGCGGGTTACACTGCTGAGGTTCCCAATCTCCGCAGGAAGGTTTCCCTGCAGATTATTATTCACCAGGAATATCTCTACTACATCACCATTCTGAACTGATATACCAAACCAATTAGCGAAGTCTGCGTTAGTTGTTCCTTGTAGCCAGTTATCATTATACCTCCAGTTATCACCTCCGGTAGCGTTATACAACGCTTCTAATGCCGCATATTCTACCGCATCAGGCACTTGTCCTTCAGGAGCTGTACTGTTAGTAACCATCTGCCTTGATACGTTACTTCTTCGAGAGGATCTTGCTTCTTTTTCCTGTTGCGCTATCCGCTTCCGGTATGCTTGGTAGTAGGCTTCAGCTTGATTTTCTTGATAAACTCGTATAATATCATCGACTTCATCAGAGGACATTTCGGGGTGATAGAGATACAGACTATCCCGGAGCTGCCATTCCTTTTCTAGATCAAAAAAGTCTTGTGGGTTCTGTGCCCAGCAGTTATTAAACTGGACGCCTCCCAGCAGGGTAATTGCTGTTGCGAGTAAACGGAGAAAAGATACAATTGTGGTTTTCACAGTCAGTGTAAAGTTGAATATATTGTCTAGTTGCTTCATGCAATCAAGTTTTAATTTTGAAAATCTCAGGCCTCTAACTTACACCGGGGGTTCCCGTCGTCGTTGTTCGTCCCAAAAGGTCAGTACCGAGTGTAGAGCTGGTATCCTTCTGCTATGAGCGAACTCTCATTAGTATTGAACCAATAATGTTTAAATGACATAGCATTATGGTTCAGTGCTACCTTCCTGCCCATAGTAATAAGTGACTCTTTGCAGTATGCTCTGATTCAAGTCTTTTATGAGATATAATCTTCCCAAGGCATCGTATTCATAGAACATGGTCATACCAGCGGGATCTGTTTGAGAGGTCATACCCCATAGAGGGTCGTATGTATAGGTTGTCACTAACGCGTTCGTTAGACTTCGTAGCCCATCCAATTCTGAGCGTAAATTATCACCGTCCATATTCTGCAACGAAGCAAGATCTACTAACGTAGTAACCGGATCATAACCCGAATTATCAACTCGGGCGACAGGAAGCTTATTATCATAACCCCACACATAGGATGTAGGTATTCCACTACGTGGGGTCAGTTCTACCATTCGGCCGTTTTCGTAGCGCATACTAGCATCTAACACATAGTCCGTATCCTTAACAAGATCATTATTGCTTACCACCAATGCTGAAAACTGATTAGCATTTAGGGGAACATCCGTTTGAAGAAGAAAGCTTTGAGATGGATAAACCTCTGACAGACCTTCACATCGCGAGGTGCCTTTATCTTCGTACTCGGTATAGCGGGATTCTAAAAACAGCCCATCGTGGTACGAGACGGTCTCAAGGGGTTGCCCAATCTGGGTATTTGCTACCAAATTGATCACTGCCTGGTAGGAATCGCCAGCCGCATTATAGTCGCTATTGAGATTGGTAATTGCTTGATTGCGTTCATTGACGTTTCGCTGGGCATATACTGCCCGTTCTTCCAGATCTTCTCGCTCCCGTTCTTTAAAAGCAGTATACCAACAGGAAGAGTTAAAGTTGCAGCTACTGGTAGCTTGGTTAAATGCATCCAAGTTACTCTGGAGATCACTTTCATACGTAGTACGACTGCTCTCTGTAATCTGGGTAGACCGGGTAAATTCATTCGGATAAGAGAACTCTTGACGGAGAGTGCCATCATTGACCTCAGTAGTTTGAGACGTGGACATGTTATGCCGCTCACTATCATAACGGGTCGTTGCAATAGTTTCTACCCGTTTGCTAGCATCATTCTGATCATATAAGTAGGTCGTCACTTTCTGCTCCGTGAGCTTATACAAGTATAATTGGTACCACGTAATAAAAGGGGTGCCTCCTGAAGTAGTAGTATAAATTAATCCAGGAACTTCTTCGGCTTGCCGCTCAAAGGTTTCATCATAGAGGGTGATTTGTTTTTGACTACCATCAGCCCCCATGACAATCTCCTGTAATAATCGGCCGGCCTTTTCATTATAAGGCCTGGGGGCTGCCGGATAATTAGGTGTCTGAGCGTCACAAGGCTCTCCCAGTCCGTACACAGCAATAGGCTGCATAGGATCATCGCCCGAAGAGGTGTTATAATTATAAATAGTATGACCACCATCAGCATGGTACTCAGTCACTACTTCTTAGCCTAAATGATACCCTTGCACTTCCTCTTTAGGAAATACTCCAAAAATTGAAGTGAGTGTAGCTGAATTGGGGTTTCCGCCATCAAGACACCCTTCTGGATCATTATTAAATAAGTTACCAGAAGCATCACGGCTTCCGACCGTCTTTAAATAATCATTTCTGATGTAGGAACGATAGACCGGACGACCGTATAAAGCTGCACTGGATATTTGACTGAGAGCACCACCGAATACATTATTCTTGGTGTATTCATAGGTACGCACAACATCCTCTCCATCGCCTCCCGGACTACGGGTAACTCTTGCAATACGTAACCCTCCTACCGTAAAGTCTTGATCTCTGTTTTCTGTAGTAACTGGAAAAAAACGCACGGTTCCAGTGCTAAACGATCGGTTAACGTTCATTTCTAGTGTGTAACTCCCGGATAGATCTAGAATTTCTGATTGGGGTTCCGTATTTGCTTCTATATCTCTACGAAAAGCATTTGTATTCCCTTGTCTCAGTCTTACGTACAATAAATCCTCACCAGAAGATCTACACTCTGCAACCACCTGATATCGCCCATTTAAAGTTACTGTTCGGTCTGGTGTCGCATTAGATCCAGCACCCGTTGTATTATATAACTGTTCTGGGGTAGCTGCTATCACATCTTCCGTATACTGTCGCCATACCTGATTGGCTTCGTACTCAAACGAAGTTATACCACCCGTAGGATACTGCATCTGTTGAAGAGTGCCTGCCTGCATAGCAGGAAATTGACTCTCCCGCTGAGGCCCCAAATTTGGGTTATCACCATTTGGTAACAGTCCGGTGTTCTGGGTTTCCCCATTAAAGAACCCCCAATGATCTTGGGCATAGCTTAACCTTCGGGGTACTTCAGCCGGTTGATAATAGGTAAAGACATAGGGTGGCTTAGACGCTGACCCACATCCTATTTCTTGTACTTGATCTAATTTAAGCCGCTTCCGATCCGTAGAAACTGCTGGACTTCCGTAGGCAGGTGCCGTCTGATTATCAAAATAGCTCGTTGAGAGTACAAACTTTCTGTAACAAGTATTGTCATTATCCTGCCACTCAATCTCATTAAGGGCATAAGCTTCTGTATTGGCATCATCATTGGCGTCTTGTAGTGAAAAATCACTCAAATCTTCCCGTAGACTATTAGCCCGAAAGATTACCTTTCCATGCGTATACCGAATCTCAGTTAGTCGCCACCCGCGCAGAGAGTACTTCACTAAGGCAGGAGTACTTCCCTGAGAGTTGGCACTAGGTACCAGCGAATGATATCCATATTCTTCATCAGCATAATGGAACGATATTACATCTTCACCATCCGCCGAGGATATTTCGGTTAGTAACCAACTGGAAACTGCTGCTCGGTAATTAACGCTAGAGATTTCTTGTTGAAAAGCATAGGAACGCTCTACGATTGGTCCGTTCTCTTCGTGCTGCTGGCCAAATGTATAACGAATGCCACTCGCCAGGATGACTTCCCAATAAGCAAAGCCCCCATCATTTCCTTTATAAGGCACAACCTTAGCATCCGAAGCCTGCTCAAATACTACTGATTGATCATCATTGAAATAAAACTTGGCCGAAAAACCGGGTACATTAATTTGATAGCGGTCGGGTTCAGCATCTACGATACCTGTTCCCACATTAAGGGCATAGGCATCTTCGGCTGTTCCTCTATTGTTATTTACATAGTCACTAAATCCTAGATCATCATAGTACCCTCTCTGTTGAGAAAATCCTTGACTAAGACTCTGCTTTTCATCCGGTAACCCTTGAACACTACGCGTAATTGCCCCTCCGGCCATCAGTGTCCAGCCCGCACCTACCCAGCTAGCGGTTTCCATCACCTGTAATCCCGAGGCATGATAACTAAGTGAAATAGGTAGTTGTAACACTCCTTCTTTAATTCCCATCAGGGGAACATCAATTTGGGGCACTCCCGTGTGATAGCTAATTGGAATCTCACCGTATTTCTCCATAGAAGATGCATTGGGAGAGGATAAATCTAAATATTGAAAAGAGCTTTGTTGAGCGTAAGTCATAGGACAACATACCGAAAGAAAGAACAATCCTATCGCATACAATTGAGCATACCTACCGATTCTCAAGAACACCTGACCAATAATCTGTATCATAGTATTTTCTAGATGATGTTGTGGTTATTTAGTTATGACTTATTTACCCATAGCTCACCCGATCCTTGCTCTCAACAAGGTAAAAAAAGATGCACACTAGAGGTCATACTGACAAAACTGCCAGTACATAATTATGCGCTATTTTCTAGGGAAAAAGTGTAGTGATGGTGGAAGCAAAGGTAGGGGGATTTTCCTGTTTTCAAAACGGGGTTCTTAGTAACATTTGCGTAATTCTTACCTGCCTCAGCATTTTCTCAGGAAGTACAATTTTTATTATTTTGAATAAATATTTTATTATTAATTATAATAATAATTATATTATTTCTACCTTTATAGTATATCACTTGTATCTATTGGATTCTATGATTGTTCATTTTTACCCCTTTCTTACTCGCTTATCCATTTTCCTTACACTGTGGGGTTTTGGGACTTTCTCGTCCCTAGCCCAATCGGTTTCGGGTGCTTCTGAAGGGGTCAATCCAGCAGCTAATACAATTGATTCTTTAGCCCAATCTGAGCAAGAAATCTGGCAACCCGTGGATACTACCTTACAGCATACTGACCAGCGCTTAGATACCTTGCAACGGGTGACTGATCTTGATGCAACTACTAACAAAGTGGTTTCCCCCGTAGCTGATTCACTCAGTAAAATAGAGCAAACTGTTACCCAGCCCGTAGAGAATGTGTTGGATTCTGTTAACCAGATTACCGTCATACTAGTTGTCGAAAGGCTAGCCG
>CAKZYJ010000517.1 GCA_937884755.1 uncultured Flammeovirgaceae bacterium | reverse complement strand
CGTATACCACCTCTGAGTTAGGTGGGTCAATAGCGATCATCCCGATATGCTCCGAATTTTTCAATCCTTTATTTTTCCAACTCTTTCCACCGTCTACACTTTTATAGATACCATCGCCATAGCCTACACTGCGCTGGTTGTTGTTTTCGCCCGTGCCTACCCAAACCACTTTCGGATTATGCGGATCGAGCGTAATGCAGCCAATAGAGTAACTGCCCTGACCATCGAAGAGAGGTTCGTAGGTAGTGCCCGCATTCACGGTTTTCCATACCCCGCCTGAAGCGGTAGCTACGTAGTATTCTTTAGGATTGTCAGGGTTGACGGCAAAGTCGGCAATGCGCCCGGAAGTTACCGCTGGACCTACACTACGGAATTTGAGTCCGGCCAGGGTGGGCACTTTTTCTTCCTGCTTATCAGTGGTTTGATTTTTTTGCTTCCGGGATTGGCCCAAAAGGGAAGTCGAGAGAAGGAGTATGCTTATCAGACAGAGAGACGCTTTATTCATAATCTGGTGAGGTCAGGTAGGCAATAAATTTGGCTGATCAAGATAATGAATAAAAGCGAGCTTTCGCTAGACTTTAGGGCAATTATGCTAAGGGGTTTGGTATCCCTTGCTTCCAACTAAAACTATCTACGGAATCTTCTCGTTGGGTGAGAATCACCTTCTTAGTCAATTGAAACCGGATCGCCGGCCGATGGACAAGGGATAATTGACAGTTCATTACCTTAGAATATTTACAGATCCAATAAATCCAGCTTTCGGCTTTGTCTGTCGAAGCGGTAGATGGTCACTTCTTGGGCATTTTCCGGAATGAATAGGCTGCGGGATGATTGGGACAAATATCCGGCTCCGTAGTAGAACTCTTCGCGGTACAGTTGTCCGTTATTTAGTTTGATTTCAGCGTAAAAATCCAAAGGCTGAAGTTGGGTAAAGTAGCCTTTCGGCAGCACTTCGGGTTCACATACCATAAGTTCGCCTTGGTTTCTGCCTACCAGATAAATTTGTTTTTGCGTATTGAGCGTAAGAGACGCTAGCGAACGGGCATCGCCCGGAATGTTCAGGGGCTGTACACTTTCGCTTGTCGAACCGAAGTTAGCAATGGCGCCGGTGAAGGCATCGTAGGGACCTAGGGCTGTTTCCGGTTCGTAAAAGTTGCCCACCATTATGAGTTCAGCACCATTGGTTGAAGGGTAAGTTTGAATACTGGTGATGGGTGCCAACTGTAGTGAAGTTGATAATGGTTGAAAACGGTTATCCCCCTCCTCGCGAATAACCAGGGTATTTCGGAGCTCGGTAGTCTGCCATACCTGGGCACCTTCCCGCTCGTGAGGTAATAACACAGTGTTAAACGACGCCTGAGCGTAGGTATCGTAGCTACCGAAACGCTTACTCATGGCAATGATCTGGTCATTTAGCGCATCGCGGGAATGGTACACGTACTCAGTGTCGGCTTGGGTGAAGGTGACGATGGCGTCAGTTTCGTTGTTGCGATCAAAGTCTTTGGCGTACATTCGGATAGGCTCCGCCTCCGAAGCCCGGAAGCGGGAATTTAAACCCAGGTTACCCAGCACGTAATCAATATCCCCGTCGCGGTCCAGATCGCTACCGTAGAGGCTATTCCACCAGCCTGATTTACCAGCTAGTATTTCTTCCCGCTGAAAACGTCCTTGCTTGTTTCGGTAAGGCTGAAGCTCTTCCCATTCCGAAGCTACCAGTAAGTCTACCTGTCCGTCGCGATCATAGTCAGTCCACAGTGCGGCACTCACCATACCAAAGCTGGTCGGTTCGCCCATATCCCGTTCAGTCACATCGGTAAACGTACCGCCTTCGTTCTCCAGCAGATAACTCGCCGGAGGCATCGGAAAATCGGTAGGCCGAACCCGTCCGCCTACAAAAAGATCTAAATCACCATCCTGATCATAGTCAGCCGCCACTACGCAAGACCCACTGCTACTAATGGCAGGCAGAGCATCCTCGACCATCGTTTTCGTATAACCGATCCTGGTACATCTCAGATTTTGTGCCCCATTCTACTCCTCCGCTGACTACGTATAAGTCCAGATCGCCGTCATTGTCTTTATCAAACAGTAGGCAGCCAGTATCTTCTATCAGTGAATCGTAAGATAATTTGACTTCTTTAAACTGCTGACCTTCCTGCTGAATGAAGAAGGAAGCAGGTTGCCCCATTGAGCCGCTCACAAAAAAATCTTCCCGCTGATCGCCGTTTACATCGCCTACGGCCAGTCCGGGACCCAGGCTGGAGTATTTCCGTAGCAACAGTGGCGAGTTTTTGAAATCATCATAACGATTTTCCTGATGCTGATAGGCAACGTTATAGCTTTCGGAAGCATCCCGCAATAGCATCGGTTCTGGCGGTTGAAGTTGAAAGTCACTTCGGTTAGGTTCGTAACTGACGCTAAGCGTTTGAGAAGGAGCTACATCCTTTATTATTTGCGTTTTTTGATCAGGCCAGACAATAACCAGAGAATCAATACGAGTGGTATCGGCCAAGCCGAAATGAAGTGTGCGGGTCACAGTGGAGAGGTAGCCCTTTTGGGGAGAGAGAAAAGCGTATTGCTGCTTTCCATGCTGAAAGAGAAACACTTTACTGCCAATTCCCTGCGGGTTCTGCTCTTTACCTTTCAAATTAACTTTTAGGTACGGACGGGCCGAACGGTCGAATTGGTTCTCGTAGATCAGCGCCGGATCATTGATGTTATTGGTCACTACATCCAGATCACCGTCGTTGTCCAGGTCGCTGTAAGCGGCACCGTTGGAGAATGAGGGAATCTGGGCTCCCCAGTCGGCAGTGCGATCGGTGAAGGTAAGATCACCCTGATTCTGAAAAAAGTAGTTGGATATTTTTGCCCCCTTCATGTCGCGGGCGAGCTTCCGAATCTTTTCTTCTTTGGTTTGGTCGCTCCCAAACATACTTTGACCGCTACGGTAGATGATAAAGTCCAGGTCGGTCATGTCCTTCACGATGCCGTTGGAAACAAATATATCGCGCTGCCCATCCAGGTCAAAGTCTGCCATTAGCACTGCCCAGCTCCAGTCGGTGGCATCTACGCCCGACAGTTGCCCCACCTCGCTAAAGCCCCGCTCGCCCTGATTCAGATGCAGCATATTACGGATATACTGCCGCGAGTAACCACTTTCCCGACGCTTGATATCAGTGTCTTCGCTCAGCGGCGTAAGCATCATTTTGCGGCGGTAGTTATCGGGCGGTAGCATGTCTAGCACCGCAATATCAGGTCGCAGGTCGTTGTTGATATCACCCGCATCTACCCCCATACTGTTTAGACTCTGGTGGCGAAAGTAGCGCTCGGCTGCTTCACTAAAGCTGCCATCCTGCTGGTTAAGATAGAGGTAGTCGCTGTCCATGAAGTCGTTGGCCACGTAAATATCCGGCCAGCCATCGGCATTCATATCGTCAACTACTACCCCCAGCCCGTAGCCTTCGTGTACAATACCGGCCTGCTCCGAAACATCGGTAAATACTGGGTGCCCCTTAACGGTATCAAACCGGTTCTCGAAGAGTTTATCTGCATTCCGGCCCTTATTGGGCTTAAGCCGCCGGTCGATAATGAAGGACTTGTTAATATTGTTGATAATATTGGTCAGAAGGAACATATCCAGATCACCGTCCTGATCGTAGTCCAGAAAAGTAGCTTGCACTGAGTAGGAGGAATCAGCCAGTCCGTAGGCTTCGGCCTGTTCTTTAAAGCAAACCCGATCAGTCTCACATTCTCCCTGGTTGATGTAGAGCAGATTGCGACAGGCATCGGGGCAGCCGGGGCCACCCACCGAAAGGTAAATATCGTTCCAGCCGTCAGCATTAACATCAGTTACACTTACTCCCAGTACCCACTGCTGGGTGTTTAATCCAGAGCTTTCCGTAATATCTTCAAACTGCATATCTCCCCGGTTGAGGTACACCCGGGAGGCCACCTTATTGCCGGCAAACACCAGATCATCCAGGCCGTCATTGTTCAGATCAGCCGTGGCCACTCCGCCCCCGTTGTAGAGGTAGTAGTAAGTCATGATGTTGAAGGTATCCGAAACGTCAATCTGGTTGGTGAAATGAACGTTGGTGGCTCCCGGCGAGAGCACTTCAAAACCAGTACTGCGGTCTACCTGGCAGTTGCTTAGCAGAAAGCTGAGAGAGAGAAGAATAGAAAGAAGTCGTAGGTAACTCTTTCTCTGGGATTGGTAACTGTGTACTTCAATCCCCCTACCCCCCTTTTCAAAGGGGGATCGACTTCGTTGTGAAGTTCTCCCCCTTTGAAAAAGGGGGGTAGGGGGATTTACTGGATTATATTTTAAAGTATCCACGTTGTTAGAAAAAGATCGAGAGGGCATTTTGGATAAGCCCGATACTCCTGCCTGAATCAGCTTACTATCCAAAATACAAAAGCCCGACTAAAATAGTCAGGCTTCATTAAATATTTAGTTAGGCTATAGGTAGCCTGGATTTTGGGGGTAGAGCGGGTTGGTAGCAATCTCGCTTTGAGGAATGGGTAAGTACTCTCGGCCAGGTTGATAAAATACCCCGCCCGTATTATCCCGAAACTGCGGGTTGCTGGTAAATCGATCAGGTATTTGCCCCCAGCGCAGCAGATCGTAGTAGCGGGTCCCTTCCAGCGATAGCTCCAGTATTCTTTCGTTGCGGATAGCATCTCGCAGGGCATCTTGTCCTAGCCCGGAAATCGTGGGCATATTGGCCCGTTGCCGAACTTCATTAAGGGCGTCAAACACGGCGGGCGATGGACCATTGGCTTCATTCTCGGCTTCGGCATACATCAACAATACATCGGCGTAGCGCAACAGGCGCCAGTTGATTACCGAGGGAAAACCGGCAAAACCAAAATCGGATTGAGGCTTATCGGGAGTTTCAAAATCCAGGTACTTACGTCCACCCACAAAGTCCAGATTGGTAGCGTAGGCATCGGCGAAGTCTTCCTGATAGATTGTAGCATCCGGATAGTTCCAGATGAAAGTGGAAAAAGCCCGGACATCAATATTACCATCATTATCAGGTGTTTCTTAAAATTGCTCAAAGGCCCAGGCGTTGATTTCAAAGCCGTTCTGACTGGTAAACGGGGGTGGGGCCATATCCGGCTCCCAGGCCGCCGCTCGTAGCGTTTCGGGATTATCCGCTCCCCAGGCCAGACCGTTATTATCAAACTGAATTTCAAAAACGGACTCTGCGTTATTTTCCCCGGCAGCATTAAAATTATCAGCATAATTAGGTACTAGGCTGTACAGCCCAGAATCAATAACCTTTCTAAATTCGGCGGCAGCCAGAGTATAATCTCCGGCATTATTCTCAATGCCGGCTCGGTAGAGATAGGTTTTCCCCAGCAGAGCGGTAGCCGCTCCTAAAGTGGCTCGACCCGCATTATCTCCACTCCAGGTAGCCGGAAGCAGCCGCTGGGCTTCCTGAAGATCAGCAATAATTTGTTCCCAAACCTGAGCTGGATCAGACGGGGCGGCGGTTACCTCTTCCAACCCTGCCGGAGGTTGGGTAAGCAGTGGCACATTGCGGAACATAGTTACCAGGTAGAAGTACTGATACGCCCGCAGAAAGTGGGCTTCGCCCAGAATGGTATTTCGCTCTTCGTCGCTGAAGTTAGGATCTTCAATATTGGGTAGATTTTCAAAAATGAGATTCGTCCGGAATATCGTTTTCCAGAACTCTCCCCAAATTTCATTCAAGCGACCAAAGTTAGGATTAATCGAGAAGTTACTGGCATCAGTAGTCACTCCCTGACACGCGAATGGATCAACCACATCGGAGCTGTATACTGTGTGCAAGATCATCATGCGCCCCCAGCCAAAGACGGTAGATATAGGGCTATAAGCTCCTACAATGGCCTTGCGGGCATCGTCAGCAGACTGCCAGAAAGTATCGGGCGAAAGCTCGTTCTCGTTTACCGGTTCCAGAAACTCATCGTCGCAGCTACTAACTGTGAATAATATGAGCAGTACGGTAGCGAATATCTTTGAAATTAGGTTGTATTGATTCATTTGACTCAGTTTTTATCGCTTAGTAACTTCTTAAAAATTAATTTGAGCACCTATGATCAGCGTACGCGGAATGGGGTAAGTATTTTCGTCTACTCCGCGGTTGAACAGTCCGCCACCCCGACTGATGTTACGGCCTATTTCGGGGAAGAATCCGGAGTAGCTATCAATAACGAATACGTTTTCCATATTCAGGTACACACGAGCTCGGCTAAGCCCAATGGATTCTAGCAACGTAGGAGGAATAGTGTAGCCCACCGAAGCATTTCGTAAACGGAAATAAGAGCCGTCTTCCACGTAAAATTCTGACTCGCGGCGGTTTACCCCCGGATCAACACTGGTAGGTCGGGGAATATCAGTATTGGTGTTCTGAGGCGTCCAGGCATTATTAACAATCGCTAACTTGTTACCGTTCTGAGCGAACACGCCTTCAAACTTTCTTCCGTTCCAGATTTCGTTACCGGATACCCCTTGGAAGAATAACGATAGGTCAAAACCTTTGTACGAGCCACTCAAATTGAGACCGTACTCAAAATCGGGAATAGGACTGCCAATAAAGGTCTGATCGTTGATGGTCAGCTCACCGTCGCCGTCCAGATCTCTAAATTTCAAATCACCTGGAGTAATATCGCGTCCGGTTAGCCCTTCGGCATCAATTTCCTCCTGGGTTTGGTAGATACCATCCACCAGAAAACCGTAGAAACTAGCTACCGGACGCCCGGCTTCGGTGCGAGTCGCCGCAAACGTCTCGTCGGTGAAGAAACCCTGACGGATGGGATTAACCCCTTCACCCAGGTCTACCACTTCATTTTCCAATATGGTGAAGTTACCACTGATGTTGTACTTAAAATCACCGAATGACTCCCGGAAGGAAGCTAAAAACTCAAAGCCCCGATTGTCAATGGTAGCTGCATTTCGGATTACCGGTTGGTTAGTTCCGGAGGTGGGGTTAATATCTAGGTCTACTAAAATATCTTCTGATCTTTTGTTGAAGTAGTCCATGGTTAAGCTGAGCTTACCAGCAAATAGGTCGATATCAGCTCCAATGTTGGTAGTGCTAGTCTTCTCCCAGCGAACATCAGGGTTAGCAAAGGCCGTTTGAGATACCCCCGAAGCACGAGTTTGACTTAGACCAAAAGTGTAGGAGCTGTTAATATTAAGTACCGGAGTAAACTGAAAGGGGTCAAGGTTATCCGAACCTAGTACGCCGTAGCTACCCCGGATTTTTAGGTTATCGACCCAGCTAACATTAAAGAAATTTTCTTGCGCTAAATTCCAGCCGAGCGATACCGAAGGGAAGACCCCGAAGCGGTTATCCGGGCCGAAGTTAGAGGAGCCATCTCGGCGGATAGTAGCCGATAACAGATACTTACTTTGGTAAGAATAGTTGATCCGGCCGAAAACGGAGCGGATTCTCCGAGGTAGGGTTTCCCCACTACGTCCGGCAATATCGTTAGCCGCCGAGATTACCCGGAGGTTGTTATTAGGAAAATCCTGCCCTTCTACTTCTAATGTCTCCAGTCGGTCTTGTTGCTGAGAAGCGGCGGCCAATAAGCTAAAGTTATGATCACCAAACTGCCGCTCGTAGGTCAAGATGTTTTCTATGATGGTTGAAATATCGGTAAAGCGTCGGTCGAGTAAGTCGGCCACCGGATTTTGCCCCACATCTGAGTTGCTAATATTATAGGTAGGAGTGAAGAGGTAATCCTGTCCGTTTTGGTAGTCTAGCGATAGGCGCAGATTGTAGGTCAAACCCTCTATGATTTCGTATTCGGCGTTTAAACTTCCCAATATGTTGTCGCGAGTCTCCTCAGCATCCTTTAATAGAGCGATACCATAAAAATTAGTTGATCGGGAAATTCCGTGAAAAATAGTATTTCCTGCTGCAAACCCACCGTCCCGCGTTTCATCGAAAATGGGCGCGGTAGGAATGTGGCCAAACTCGCTGCCAAAGTCAGTGTTTGGATTATTAACCTGGTTAGAAAGAATGAGTGATTGACTAAGCTTAAACCTTCCCTTTTCCAATCCGGTGTTTACCGTTAACGCGTTACGTTGGAAGCGGGAAGCCACTACAATACCCTCTTGATCCAGTCGGTTGGCCGATATGCTGTAGGTCGTATTTTTCCCCCCTCCCGAAATGCGTAGCCCGTAATTCTGAACCGGGGCGGTGCTGAGCGACAAATCCTGAACATCAGAATCGATACTAGGATTAAACTCGGCGTCGTTAGCTGGGGCACGGGGTACACCATCGTTATCGTTGGCAATATTGCGGAAGTTAGCGTAGTCGCGGGCTCCGGTATAGCCTATCTGCCGGTACACCTGCTGCCATCCGTAGCTGGCGTTAAGTTCTATCTGTACCTCCTGGTTTTGCTTGCCTCGCTTGGTGGTGATGATAACTACTCCTTGTCCGGCCCGGGCACCGTAAATGGCTGCGGCTGAGGCATCCTTAAGTACTTCAATAGACTCAATATCCGCTGGGTTCAGAAAATCCATCGACTCCGAGAAAACCCCGTCAATAACGTAAAGCGGATTCACACTAGACAGGGTACCGGTTCCGCGGATAATAACGTTGGCGCTGGCTCCCGGCGAGCCGCCGTTCACTTCTACTCTAACTCCGGCTGTTCGCCCCTGCAAAGCCTGGGTAGGGTTTCCTGTCACAATATTGTTGATGTCCTCTGCCTTAATGGAGGAAACAGCCCCGGTCACATCCGCTCTCTTTTGAGTACCGTAGCCCACTACTACCACCTCGCTAAGTGATTGTATGTCAGGCACTAGTTCTACGTTAACCGTCGACTGGTTATTTATGGCCACTTCTTGCGTGATAAAACCAATAGAGGAGAACACCAGAGTATTTTGCCCCGATGGTACCGATATACTGTAATTGCCGTTTATGTCGGTAACCGTTCCTACGGTAGTGCCTTTTACCAGTACATTCACGCCGGGAAGAAGTCCTTCTTCTTCTGCGCTTACCTGACCACTTATTTCGGTATCCTGCGCTATCGCTGCGGTTAGAGGGATGCCAATAAGTAATACATAAATCAAGGGCTTTAAAAAATTGCCGGGGGAAAGGAGACTCATACGTATTAAGGTTTAGGTTGTTGAGACACCCCCTGGGTACCGGTAAATTTGGTACGAAGGGATCGGCATCTTCTTAATATTCGTAAATTATCTGATTATTCCATATTTTCTGCCAACAATTTTTTATTAATAACTCTTGTTTGTCGGCTATTTTTAAGAATTCTGTTTTATTAGGCGTAATTAATGAGTATGTTCAACGGCAAGTTGCTGCCTACTCGACTATCAGCCAAAAAATTCACTATGAGAAATTCCATCTGGGCCTTATGCTTCACACTACTATTAAGTATAGCCTGTCAACCAACAGAAGAAAGTAGTAACGAAGAATCAGTCGCTTCAACTACCACCCAGTACCAGCCTACCGACTCTTCACTGAGTCAGCACCCGCTGCCCGAGTGGTACCAGGATGCCAAGCTAGGGATTTTTATTCACTGGGGATTATATTCTGTACCTGGTTGGGCTAAAGGTACTGGTGCTTCGCTGGAGGAGATTCTAGCCGGGGGTAGTGCGTTGGAGTGGTTCACCAATAACCCCTACGCCGAATGGTACCTTAATTCCCTGCGCATAGAGGGAAGTAGTACCGCTAAGCACCACAATGAGACCTACGGTGAGGATTTTAGCTACTACGATTTTGTCCCGGAGTTTAACGAAGCTATTGAGCAGTGGAACCCTAATGAGTGGGCGGAACTCTTTAAGTCGGTGGGTGCGGGCTATGTGGTGCTGACTACCAAGCACCACGATGGTTTTTTGCTGTGGCCAAGCGAGCACCCCAATCCCCATCGGGAAAACTACTTCGCCAGCCGCGATCTGGTAGGAGAACTGACCGAGGCGGTCAGCAACCAAGGGATGAAGATGGGACTTTACTACTCCAGTGGGCTAGACTGGACGTTTAACGATTTGGTGATTAAAGACTTTCCTGATCTATTTGCAGCAGTGCCCCAACAGCAGTCTTACGTAGATTATGTTAATGACCACTGGAGCGAGCTTATGGAGCGCTACGACCCCTGGGTACTCTGGGCTGATATTGGTAGCCCGCAAGCCTACAATGCCCAAGCCGTTATCGCTGACTACTATAACCAGAAGCCTGAAGGTGTGGTCAACAACCGCCATAAGTTCTCACTGCCTAACGATACTATTCCGCCTATTCACCACGATTTTACCACTCCGGAATATCAGGTGCTGGATTCTATTGCTCAGAAGAAATGGGAAACCTGTCGGGGCATTGGCCTATCGTTTGGCTACAACCAGACTGAAGATGTAGAGGAGTTTTTATCAGTAGATGAACTGGTTGACTCCTTCGTAGACATTGTGAGTAAAAATGGAAATCTGCTACTGAATGTAGGGCCTAAGGCCGATGGCACCATTCCCGAAGGGCAGCGGGTGCGGCTGGAAGGTTTAGGTGTCTGGCTGGCTACTAACGGTGAGGCTATCTTCGACAGTCGCCCCTGGACCCAGGCCGAGGCTACTACTACTGAAGGAGGCCGGGTTAGATTTACTCAAAAAGATGGTACAGTGTATATGATTCTGCTTGATGAGTCTGAGAGCGGCAGTATAGTGATCAACGACTTTCCACTTGGCAGCATAAGCTCGGTTAATGCGTTAGAAGCCAATCAAGCGATAAATTTCCAACTAGAAGGAGGAACCCTGACACTGGAGCTACCGGAAATGGAAGAGACACCGGCTTACGCGTTTAAGATAGGTGTTTGATCATCTTCCTAAGAATGAATAGCTGCTAATACAATCTAATCCAACTTAAAAGTACGTTCATAGTTACTTCAGAATATCTGTTTATGCCTGTTCAAAAGTGATGTTTCTGTCAAAGATTTGCAAGTTTGTAACTGGAGGCTGACCAGGCTCTAGATTGATTCCCATCGACTCAATTTGTCGTTCTAAATCATCTAAGAGAGCAAATAGCTGGTCATTTACACAAGCTTCATACTGATCAAATATAGATTTCATTTGCGGAGACCGATAATCTTTTACTATCTCTCCTGACACACGTGAATCGATAACCCTATTAATCTTAATAACGAAAATTAAATTGCCGCCTTTATCAAATAGATTTAAATATTGTTCGTGCTTAGTCAACTTGTGTATAACATCTAAAAGAACAGAAGAAACCTTTCCTTATCTCCAATATGGAGGTTTTTCATCGAGACAAATAATAGCTCTTAAAAGCGGCTAGTTCTTCTTTCTCCTGTGCAACATACAGCGAAAACAGCTTCTCTCCAACGGTATCCCGTATAGCTGAAATACCTACGTCAATCAGACGAATACCCTGGGTGGTTAAGAAGATATTATCAAAAATTTCTCCCGCTTCGGTGGATGGACGACGCAGATCGCGGTGGACAAACCCGGCTTCGTACAGTTGCTTTAATTCTTCTTCGAAAACATCCATTTGTAGTACCCTCGCTTCGTACTCGTAGGTACGAAAGTCGAGTGGGTAGAGTCGCTCCATCACTAGCATCTCCCATTTTTTGGCTTCATCTAAATCGAGACGCACAAACTTAACCACCAGTTCGTTTATCCGATTAGCGTACCTCATCTTTTCGGCTTCCGAACCAATATCCGAACGAGTATCTTCGGTGAACAGCTTGGCTACCTCGGTAGACGATAGCGCAATCACGGTGTTGTTTGCGCCTTGGGAAAGTGTTTTAGGATAGCGTTTGTCCATCGTATTAGCGATCTTCAATCCACCCTTCTACTTCTTCTTTAGTGGGGTTTTTTACATCTTTGAGCTTCATTTTTTTGCGCATGCCGCATACATCGTTATGTAGCTTGTTGGGCGAGGCTTCTTGTAGCTGAGCCACCGTAGCAATGCCTAGCTTGTGCAGTATCGGTATCAGTTCGGGACGTACGCCTCGGTCAACAAACTCCTGATCAGACGACCCTTCTTTTCTAGCTTCAGGCTTCATCTGGGGGAAGAAGAGTACTTCCTGAATGGAAGGCTGATTAGTCATGATCATCGCCAGTCGGTCAATTCCAACTCCTAGTCCGGCGGTGGGTGGCATACCGTACTCCAACGCTCGGAGGAAATCTTCGTCCAGCGTCATCGCTTCTTCGTCGCCACGTTTGCCCAGTTTAATCTGCTCCTCAAAGCGTTCGCGTTGGTCAATGGGATCATTGAGTTCGGAGAAGGCGTTGCAGATTTCCTTACCGTTGCAGATGGCCTCAAAGCGCTCGACGAGTCCGGGTTTGCTGCGGTGCTTCTTGGCCAGAGGCGACATTTCCACCGGATAATCGGTGATGAAGGTCGGCTGGATCAGATGGGGTTCGCAGGTTTCACCAAATATCTCGTCAATGAGCTTGCCTTTACCCATAGTATCGTCAATCGGTACGTTCAGTTTCCGGGCAGTTTCTCGAAGCTGGGTTTCGTCCATCTCGCTAATATCCACCTCAGTATAGTGCTGAATGGCTTCAAACATGGTAAAGCGCTTCCACGGACGCTTGAAATCGATTGTATGTTCGCCTACTTGTACCTCTGTGGTGCCGTGTAAATCTAGCGCTACTCGCTCAATCATTTCCTCTACTAATTCCATCATCCACTCGTAGTCTTTGTAGGCTACGTAGAGTTCAATCTGGGTAAACTCAGGATTATGGAAGCGTGACATCCCCTCGTTCCGGAAATCTTTAGAAAACTCATAAACACCGTCGAAGCCTCCCACAATTAACCGCTTCAGGTACAACTCGTTGGCAATTCGCAGGTAGAGCGTCATATCCAGCGTATTGTGGTGAGTTTTAAACGGACGAGCGGCTGCTCCACCGTACAGTGGTTGTAAAATCGGGGTTTCTACTTCCAGGTAACCATAGTCATCCAGATAATTACGAATAGAACTCACTAGTTTGGTACGTTGCCGAAAGGTATCCCGCACCTTCGGGTTGACTATTAAGTCTACATAGCGTTGGCGATAACGCTTTTCGGGATCGGTAAAGGCGTCGTAAATTTTAGTATTACCTTCTTCATCCTGAACCTCTCTTGGTAATGGTAGCGGCCGTAACGATTTGGTGAGTACCTTCAACTCCTTTACGTGTACTGTAGTTTCGCCAGTTTTAGTGGTGAATACGAAACCCTTTATTCCGATTATATCACCAATATCCAGCAATTGCTTGAACACAATATTGTACAGACTTTTATCCTCGTCCGGGCTAATTTCATCGCGGGCTACGTAAATCTGAATGCGCCCGTTCGCATCCTGAATTTCGGCGAATGATGCTTTACCCATAATCCGACGGCGCATCAGTCGCCCAGCCAGGCTTACTTGCTCAAAGCGTTCCGGCTCCTGCTCAAAGTTCTGGTGAATATCTTGGGTGTTGGTGGTAACCTCAAATAACTCTGAAGGGTAGGGATCAATTCCTAAGTCTAGCAGCTTTTGCCGTTCTTCGCGGCGGTGTAGTTCTTGTTCGCTTAATGCCATAGATCTTTTTTAATAAGCCGACAAAGTTAAATAATTATAGACGGAAGTCCGAGGCGGGAAGTTGGAAGTCGGAAGATGGAAGTGGATGCTGCGAAGTTAGTAGTAAAAAACAGTCGATACTATTCAGAAACGTAAAAATCCCTATCTTCTGTCCTCCCACTTCCTAACTGAATTTTATCTCTCTCAAGGGCGTTACCTATCGGTAGAATCAAATCCTTAGCGGGTAGAGCGAAAATCTCCGCCGGAAAATTCGTAACATTGCAGCTTGAAAACTACTAAAAGATGACTGGGACTAGACCGGTGATATGGATAACCCAAGCAGTCAGTCTGCTACTGCTGGGTGGATTGATAGGTTGTGCTACTAGCAAAAAGGCAACCCGCAGTAACGACGATAATTTGCCCCTCTCGGAGGCAGTACTGTTCACTTCGGCCAATGACACTGTGTTTGCGGATGATTTTCTGTACGTATTTCATAAAAACCGAATAGTAGACAGTACTACGGCCCGTACATCCGAAAGTGTTGAACAGGCAGTAAAGGAATACCTGGATTTGTACGTTAACTTCCGACTGAAGGTGAATGCCGCTGAAGAAGCTGGACTGGATCAAAAAGAAAGCTTTCAGCAGGAGTTGGCCCAGTACCGCGAACAACTGGCTAAGCCTTACTTAATAGAGAACCGGGTTACCGAGCAGCTTATTGAAGATACCTACGAACGGATGAAACAGGAAGTAAGGGCTTCTCACATCCTGATTGAAGTACCCGAAGATGCCTCGCCCTCAGACACACTGAAAGCTTATCAATTGGCCGACAGCCTTCGTACCCTCGCCCTGAACGGAACTTCTTTTTCCATGTTGGCTGAACAGTACTCATCCGATCCATCGGCGGCCGCTAACGGCGGTGATTTAAATTATTTTTCGGCGTTGCAGATGGTATACCCTTTTGAGAAAGCTGCTTATAACACCGAAGTTGGAAGCATATCCCAACCCGTCCGTACCCGCTTTGGCTACCATATTATTAAGGTTCAGGACAAGCGCCCCTCCCAAGGTAAAGTAAAAGTAGCCCACATTATGATTCGTCCTGGCGGAAACAATGACTCAACTGCTCGCCAGAAAGCAAGGCAGGTGTACGAGCAACTGCGCACTGGGGCTGATTGTGGCGATATGGTAGAGCGTT
>CAKZYJ010000516.1 GCA_937884755.1 uncultured Flammeovirgaceae bacterium | reverse complement strand
GGCTGGGTGTAATCAACTTCTAAAGTGCTCTCTTGCCCCTGAAACCGGAGGAATAGTTTGACAAAACGAGTCTGTAGCTCGTTGCGGGCGTAACCCTCTCGTTGGCATTTTTGGGTAGCTTCTTCGGTAAGCTCAGTAATCCATTCGGGTGATTGCTGTTGTATAGCGGCGTAAGGCTGAAGCACCTGCCGGGTGGAAAATCGCTCCAGTACGGCCTGCCCCATGCCGTAGGCACTGAGGAGTCCGGCATCCTGAGGAACGATGATATTGGTGATGCCCAGCAAGGCAGCAATTTCGCAGGCATGCTGACCTCCGGCTCCGCCAAACGCCAGTAGTGTATGATCGGCGGGGTCAAAGCCCTTTTTTACGGAGATGCTGCGTACTGCATCGGTCATTTTCTCGTTGGCAATCCGCAAAAATCCCAGCAATAGTTCTTCGTCGGTTACTTTCGAGTCAGAGGAAGGCAGGGCTTCTTTTACTTCGTCTAGTGCCTGTTGAGCCCGCTTTTTATTGATTGGAATACCGAAGCTATCCTCTTGTAGCCTACCTAACAGTAAATTAACGTCGGTGATGGTAAGGGGGCCACCCTGTCCATAGCAGGCTGGGCCGGGATAGGCCCCTGCACTTTCGGGGCCAACCGTGAGTAGGCCATTCTTAAACTGACAGATAGAACCGCCCCCGGCAGCTACCGTTTCGATGGCTAGTGCCGGAGAAAGAATTTCGGCATCTCCTACCTGGGTTAGGTAGCGGTAGTCGTACTCGCCATCGTAACGGGAAACATCGGTACTGGTACCGCCCATATCCACCGAGAGCAGTCGTTTAAAGTCAGGGTGTTGTTCTTGCACCTGCTTCAAAATGCTGGCTGCGCCTACTACTCCTCCGGCGGGACCGCTCAATAGACTATCTTTGGGCTGATAAAGGGAGGCATCCGCCAATCCTCCGGCACTGCTCATCACTTTTAATGCTCCATTCGGAATATGTTCCTCAATGCGAGCGAGGTACTGATCAATAATGGGATCCAGATAAGCATTGATTAGAGCAGTAGTAGCCCGGGGAAGTATTTTTTGGGCAGGAGTTAACTGCGCTGATGCCGAAACGTAGTTGAATCCAGCAGATTTTAAGACTTCGGCTAGTTTATTTTCGTGGATGGGATTTCGATAGCTGTGTAGTAGCGCAATCGCGATAGATTCCGGAGACTTGGTTGTAAGCTGATCTTGGACGTCATCCAGCGTGGATTGTGACAATTCCTGAAGCACCTTGCCCTCGGCGTCTAACCGCTCCGCTACTTCCAGCACGTGGCTATAGTAGGGTGGCGGCTTTTGGATGTTCAAGGAAAAAATATTGGGACGTTGCTGGGTGCCGATGGCAAGTAAATCTTTAAATCCCTGATTGATGATGAGAGCTGTTTTAGCACCCTTTCGTTCCAGTAGAGCATTAGTGCCGCGGGTAGTGCCCAGCCGCATCTCCATTTGAGGTAACTTCCGGTTGAGTAACGTTCCGGTAGCCAATCTAGCCGCTAAAACCGGTGCTTCCTCGTTAGCCGTCAGGGTAAAATCTTCTCCGGCAAAATTCTCAGCCAAGGGCGCTTGCAAATGAATAGATGAACTTTGAGGTTCAAAGCCAGCAATGGGAATAGATTCGTTAGAAGAAGAGGGCATTAGTGTATAGTCAGCGAATAGGTCCGTTACATCGGTTGGCCAGTTTTGTTTGATTCGCCAGTGGGTAGGACTGATAGCTTCTACCAATGTTCCGCGCAGGGTACCGTTGCTTAGTACTTTTACTCGGTGGAGTTTTCCCTCAGGACTATACGCTAGGCAGTCGGTGAAGGTGCCGCCGGTGTCTACCCAAATCTTCCACCGTTCGGTGTCGGCCTTTTTCATGAGTTGCTTAGGGCTATTCGGCTACCTCTACCCGCACTCCTACCGAGAGTATTTCAGGCAGTGAGTCTCGTCGCATATACTGCTCCAGTCGAATCTGGTACATTCCTGCCGAATCGAACTGGTAATTGGGCAGCGCTAATACCTGATGAGAAAATATGTCCCCTAACCCGCTTCCGTAGGGCTTACCGGTTCGGGGCTCAAAGAGGTCCATTGGAAAGAGATCCTCGACAATGGTATTTCCTAAGGTATCTTCCAGATAGTAGGTAAGGTATAGGTTTTGGAAAGGGTACGCTACTGTGTTTCGCACGTTCCAGTAAATGTTATATGGCTGATCTGGATTATCGATCTGAAATTGAAATACCGGCAGGCTATCAGCATTCCAGACTTTCCGCTTGAAGTCTATATTACTTTCGTATACCTGATTACCGTCGCAGCCGCCAAAGGCGAGCAATGCGATAAATAAGATAGCGAATCGAGAGCTCCATTTAGCCGGATAGAGCCGATAGAGAAACAGGGTGTTCTTGGTAAAGTTCATACAGCAGTACGAGAGCGATGCGTGGTTATACTTCTTAAAAAAATTAGCGGCGTTTTTTACGTTTGTTCCGACGGCCCGACTTGGATTGTTTCTTCTGAAACTTCTTGTCCATTTTTACTAAGTCATTATTCAGCACGGTAGGGGCGGCTTTGACTAGCACGCTGTCTTCCTTTAGGTTATCGGGCATTTTGCCCTGCTGGTTGAGTTCTAACACCTTCTTTACACGCTTAGCGCTGAGGGGTATCCAGGCACTCTCTCCCGCAAAACTAACCCACATAATCCGTCGGAAAATGTCAGTTTTTTGCAGCACCGCATCGCCCTTGCGGGTTTTTAGCGGTTTATTTATCTCTGGAATATGCTTCAGGGCATTCATGTAGGTTTCCAGTTCGTAATTCAGGCAGCACTTGAGACGCCCGCACTGCCCAGAAAGCTTGCTGGGGTTTAGGGAAAGGTTTTGGTAACGAGCCGCTGAGGTAGATACACTCTTAAAGTCGGATAGCCAGGTAGAACAGCAAAGCTCCCGTCCACAGGATCCGATACCTCCCAGTCGCCCGGCTTCTTGCCTTAAGCTGATCTGCCGCATCTCTACCCGGATTCTGAATTCTCCGGCTAGTACCTTGATCAGTTCCCGGAAGTCCACTCGGCTATCGGCCGAGTAGTAGAAGGTGGCTTTGTTATTATCAGCTTGGTACTCTACATCGGAGAGTTTCATGGACAGACCCATTTTCTGAATAATTTCCCGAGTACGGTATAGCGTGGGCATTTCCCGGTTACGAACTTTCTCAAATTTTTCCAAATCCTGATCGCTGGCTACCCGGTAGATCGTTCGAATCTGATCGTTGTTAGCTACCTTTTTCTTCTGCATTTGCAGCCGTACTAACTCGCCCTGCAAAGAGATATAACCAATATGATACCCATTAGGGACGTCTACTACCACCGGATCGCCGGTAGTGAGATCAAGGTCTTTGGTGTTTCGGAAAAAACCTTTATACCCGTTTTTAAACTTTACTTCTACGACATCGAAGGTATCGTACGACGGAAAATCCATGTTGGATAGCCAGTCGAAGACGTTCATTTTGTTACATCCTCCGGTGCCGCATCCGCCGTTATTACGGCATCCTTTTACCTGACCATTGCTGGTGCTACATGTACTGCATCCCATATCATCCTCTATATATTTATCGGAAAGTCATCGGCAACGCCCTGAGGCAGTCGCTTTCGGTCTTCCTACGTGAAACTTCTAAACTGTCAAAAAACAACCACTGCTACCCCCGTACTTCGGGTGATTAGCGGGAAATGTCGGGCTGATCGCTCAAATTTGCCGGGGATCGTGCTTAAATTACTACGAATTTGCAAAAAAACGAATTGGCAGTTTTATTTTCCGGCAGACTCATACTGGAGAATATCCTGCCCGATGTCTTTACGGTAGTATATTTCTTCCCAACAGAGCCGGTTTACTTGCTGGTAAGTCAGTGCCAGAGCATCCTCAAGCTGATCGTGCAGGGAAGTGATAGCCAGTACGCGGCCCCCGTTGGTAAGTACCTGATTACCCTCGGCCTTAGTGCCCGCATGGAAGATAAGGCTTTCCGAGGCTTCAGATAACCCACTGATCGGCTTTCCCTTCTGGTAACTGCCCGGGTAGCCGCCCGAAACCATCACCACCGTAGCCGCGGTTTGGGGAGTAATTTGAACGGAAACATCGCTTAGTTGCTGTTGGGCGGTAGCAACCAGTAATTCTACCAGATCGCTTTGCAGCCGAGGAATGACGGCTTGAGTTTCAGGATCACCCATTCGAGCATTGTACTCAATGACGTAAGGGCTCCCATCTACGTTCATCAACCCGATAAAAACGAAGCCCCGGTAATCGATGTTTTCCTCAGCTAAACCGTGGATAGTGGGTTCTACGATCTGGGTTTTTACTTTTTCCATAAAGGGTTTATCGGCGAAAGGAACGGGCGAAATGGCTCCCATGCCTCCGGTGTTGGGGCCGGTATCCTGTTCACCGATACGCTTGTAATCTTTGGCTTCGGGGAGTAGCTGGTAGCTCTTTCCGTCGGTAAGCACGAATACCGACAGCTCAATACCTTCCAGAAACTCCTCGATGACTACTTTCTGACTAGCCGCTCCGAATTTTTCGTTTTGCAGCATATCGGTAAAGGTTTGCTCGGCTTCTTCGTAAGTAGGGCAGATAATCACTCCCTTACCTGCTGCCAGCCCGTCGGCTTTCAGTACGATGGGTAGTGACTGTTTTTTCAGATAATTGATTCCCGCATCCAACTTATCGGTAGTAAAGGTTTGAGAAGCAGCGGTGGGAATGCCGTACTTCTGCATGAACTGTTTGGCGAAATCTTTACTACCTTCCAGTTCGGCCCCGGCTTGGGTCGGACCAACTACTAGTACTTCGGATGTGGAGGGGTACTTCTTCAGAAAATCGGTGACACCTGCTACGAGTGGAGCCTCCGGGCCTACGACGACCAGTTTTACCTGCTGCTGTACAATAAATTCAGCAATGCGCTGAAAATCAGCCTGATCGTAACCATTTTGAACTAAATTTTCGGAAGTATTGAATTCAGCCGTACCTGCGTTGCCGGGAGTGACAAACAGTTGGCTACATTGCGGACTCTGGTTGATTTTCCAGGCCAGGGCGTGTTCCCGACCACCGGACCCCAGTAATAAAATATTCATGGTTAGCTTTTAGCGCAAAGCTAAGGAATAGAACGGAAAGATCGTAAACAGTGGATGACGACGGACGAAATTAGTAAGATCAGCTGCCAGCGTGGAGCATGGCTGTATAACATAATGAAATCCTTGCTCACCGCTCCAAGCCACCAACACTTTATTAGTTCGCGTATTCCGACAGAAACTTAACGCGGAACAGCCGTAGCTCTTCTTCGGTATATTCGTCGCCAAACTCTTCTAGGGCTAACTCAATCTGATCTGATTCGGCGTTCAGGAAGTAATCGTTTAGGTCATCAACATGCTCTTCTTCCAGAAACTGATTCAGGTAGTAATCAATGCTGAGTTTGGTGCCGGAGTAGCAAATGTTTTCCATTTCGCCAATCAGCTCTTCCATGGAGAGGTTCAGTGTATCGGCAATTTCCTCCGGGTCTACCTTCTTATCAATCTGCTGAATGATGACAATTTTGTTTTTCGACTTGTTGATTGCCGACTTAACCACTACATCTGAAGCCGTAGTAATATCATTCTCAGCTACGTACTCCTCGATAAGCTTCAGGAAGGGGCTGCCGTACTTGACTACCTTGCCCATACCCACTCCGTTAATAGCTGCCATTTCATCTTTGGTGGTGGGATAGGTAGTGGCCATTTCTTCCAACGAAGGTTCTTGGAACACGACGTAGGGAGGGACATTCCTTCGCTTGGCAATATCTTTCCGAAGTTGCTTGAGCCGCTGAAACAAATTCTCATCGTAGGCCTGTCCCTGGGTAGCAGCCCCATTTTGACCCAACGTGCCATCGTTCTCTTCGCTTTCGGTAACGTCCTCGAAGACGTGGTTTTTAGAGAGCGTTATGGAGTAGGGCTGTTGTAAAAATGCTGAACCCCTAGCGTTAAGCTTGATTACGCCAATATTCTCGATATCTTTATCTAGCAACTCAAAAATTAGTGCTTGCCGCAGTACGGAGCTCCAAAGGTCAGCGGGTTCACCTTTACCTTTACCGTAGACCGGCAACTGATTATGCTTGTAGCTTTTTACGTACTGGTTCTCCGACCCGCGGATTACGTCAACTAAGTGGTTAATGCCGAATCGTTCATTGGTTTGTTGTACAGCCTGTAGAGCGATTTCAATAAATTCTTTTCCTTCGTATTTCTCCTTGGGGTTCATGCAGTTGTCGCAAAAACCGCAGTCTTCAGCTAGGTACTCGCCAAAGTAGTGCAGTAGTTGCCGCTTACGGCACACCGCCGATTCGGAGTAGGCAATCATTTCGCCCAACAGGTGGCGAGCATTGTCGCGTTCGGTAACTGTTTTATCCTTATTAAACTTTTCCAGTTTCAGAATATCGCTGTAGCTGTAGAACATCAGGCATCGGGCTTCCCGGCCATCGCGACCGGCCCGACCGGTTTCCTGATAGTATCCCTCCAGTGACTTGGGTACATTATAGTGAACTACAAAGCGTACATCGGGCTTATCGATGCCCATACCGAAGGCAATGGTGGCTACAATTACGTCCACGTCTTCGTTCAGAAAGGCATCCTGGTTTCTCATTCGTACGTTGGAGTCCAGCCCAGCGTGGTAGGGAGCTGCCTTAATACCGTTTACCTGGAGAAATTCGGCAATTTCTTCCACTTTCTTCCGGCTCAGGCAGTAGATAATCCCGGATTTTCCCGAATACTGCTTAATGAACTTAATGAGTTGTTTTTTAATCTGAGTCTTGGGCCGAACATCGTAGTATAGGTTCTCTCGGTTGAATGAAGATTTGTACAGATCAGCCTCTTCCATCTGTAGGTTTCGCTGAATATACAACTGTACCATAGGAGTAGCGGTGGCTGTCAAGGCAATGATTGGAACATCCTCCTTCAACTGAGAAATAATGTATTTAATTCGCCGGTATTCGGGCCGGAAATCATGCCCCCACTCCGAGATACAGTGGGCTTCATCTACCGCCACGAAGGAGATATTCGCTTCCTGTAAGAATTTGATATTCTCCTCCTTTGTCAGCGACTCCGGGGCCACGTATAGTAGCTTGGTTTTTCCTTTTAGGGTATTGTTCCTTACCTGAGTAATTTCTGCTTTGCTCAGCGTAGAATTCAGAAATCGGGCATCAATGTTAAAGCCATTGAGTTGATCAACCTGATTTTTCATTAGTGCGATGAGCGGAGAAATAACAATAGCAGTACCGTCTTGCAATAGGGCCGGAAGCTGGTAGCACAGCGACTTACCGGCTCCGGTAGGCATGATGACGAATGTATTACGGCGGTTTAAGATATTTTGAATAATGGCTTCCTGATTTCCGCGGAAATAGTTGTAGCCAAAATATTGTTTGAGGGCAGCCTGCAGATCAATTGTTTGCTCTACCATTGTTGTTAATCGTATTTTACGTAAAAAAACCAACGTCTAGCCCAGATCGTTGGCTTTTCCCTAATAGTTAAGACTTGTTTAAATTAACTTATTGACAGATCATTACAAAATATATATCGAAATTGTTCTTTTGTTAAAATATTTTCAAACCAAATTTCTTGCCTCAGTAAATCACCACTTGGTAAATGCGCAGAAGAGAAGTACCTTCGCCATTTGATAAAGCTACGATTTAACTTAATATGGCACGAACTAGCAACTTTGTCGTGATCTCTACCGGCAACCATGCAGCTTCGGACTTTTGGCCATTCAGCCGTAAACATATGCCCAAACCTTTCCTGGATCTGCTGGGAACGGGGAAGTCGCTACTACAGCTTACCTACGAGCGCTGTAAGGCCTGGTGTGATGAAGAGCGTATTATGGTAGCCACCACCGGACCCTATACTGAACTGATAAAGGAGCAACTACCTCAACTTACTCCTCAACAGCTTCTAGTGGAGCCATCTAACCGCGGAGCAGCTATTTGTGCAGCTTATGCTGCCTATAAAATCCGAAAGATAGATCCGTCGTCAGTCATCACCATGGTGCCAGCCGACCACGCCATTTTCGGTGAGATTGCGTTTGCCCGAGATATTGGCAGAGCTCTGGAGGCAGCCACCGCTGACCATAAGAAATTACTAATTGTGGGCATTAAACCTACCAAGCCTGAGACCCGCTATCGATATGTTCAGTACCACTACGATAATGGTGGATCTATCAAGAAGATAAAAACTCTTACAGATAAGCCCCAGATAGAACTGGCAAACTTGTTTTTAAATAGTGGTGACTTCGTCTGGAATACGGATATCTACGTTTGGCACGTGAATGCCATCATTGCGGCGGTAGAAAAATATTTACCCGAAGTGGCCGAGGCTTTAGCTGGGGGCATTGATGATTACGGTACGGAGAACGAAGCGGCTTTTCTTAAGAGGGCCTATTCGCACTGTAAAAACACTACCCTCAGCTACTGCATTCTGGAAAAAACCGATCAGCACTACGTACTGCTGGGCAACTTCAACTGGTCTGCTATTG
>CAKZYJ010000515.1 GCA_937884755.1 uncultured Flammeovirgaceae bacterium | reverse complement strand
GGCCTCAGGCAGTACCCGGCAATTACCGAGCTAGGTTAACGGTGAACGGAGAAAGCCAGGAACAGTCCTTTGAGATACTGAAAGACCCTAGAGTAAAAAGTTCGCAGGAGGATTTGCTGGCGCAATTCGATTTTCTGATGGATGTTCGAGATAAGCTATCTGAGGCTCATCAAGCGGTAATTGATATTCGCAACCTTCGTAAAGACTTGGAGTACGTAGAAGAAAAGTTGAAGGATGACCCAACTGCTAGGCCGATACTTGAAGCTACAAAGGAGCTTAATGAGGAGATGACAGTGATTGAGAACAACATCCACGAAACCCGTAATGAAGCTTATCAGGATCCACTTAACTTCGGCATTAAATTGAACAACCGTCTAGCCTACCTAGCTACTCACGAATCGGCCGGAGATTTTCGACCTACCGAACAGGCAATTGCTTATAAAAAAGTAGTCTCTACCCAGATTGATGATGAAATTGAAGCCTTACAAAACCTGCTAAATCAGAAGCTGCCAGCGATAAACCAGATGATGGAGGAACAAAATATTGAAGTGCTCACCCGCCCAAAAACTGAAAGCAATGAAGTAGGAATGAAGTAAGAAAAATGTGAGAGTTAGCGGCCTTAAACCTCATCATATGTATGAATAAGCTCATCGCTATTATTCTACTTAGTATTCCCTTTCAGGCAATAGGGCAACCTACTATCAGCTTCACTTTTGATGACGGAGTTACTGCTGATTATCCAGGCTACCCGTTTGAGGTGTGGAATAGTATGTTATTAGACAAACTAGACTCTGCCTGAGTCAATGCAATCTTTTTTGTCACTGGACATAACAAAGCTGACCAGAAGGGGAAGTTTTTGCTAGAAAGCTGGAATGACCGAGGTCACAGCATAGCCAATCATACCTATTCCCACCCTAACTACAACCGCGATGAAGTCAGTGCTACAGCTTTTGCCAATGAGATTCTGAGAACAGACTCAATCATCAGTAATTACGAGAATTATACTAAGCTCTTTCGGTTTCCTTATCTTAAGGAAGGCAATACAAAAGAAAAGGTAGATAGCATTCGGCAGTTTTTACAAGCACAAGGCTATCAGAATGGGTACGTAACTATTGACGCTTCCGATTGGTACATTAATAGCCGATTGAGAAAAAGATTGGCAAGCGATTCCCAGGCTTCAGTTGAAGGCTTCAAGCAATTTTATCTAGATCATCTTTATGAGAGGGCCCAGTTCTATGAAAACCTATCATACAAGCTAACAGACCGACATATTCCCCACACGCTCCTGCTACACCACAATTTAGCAGCAGCTTTATTCATAGACGACTTGATCGCGATGTTCGAGGCGAAGGGCTGGAAAGTGGTATCAGCCGATGAGGCCTACCAAGATTCTATCTTTGATGAAGTACCTAACTACGCGGGTGAAAGCCTTATCTACGCATTAGCAAAAGATTCGTAAATTTGATAATAGGCTGCGGTATCCGGCTGAAGATGGCAAATACGAGAAGGAGAAGATGGATCGCTTGGGGCTGTAATGTAGACGATTGACCAATGTGTCCCACACAGTGTTACCTCCATCTACCACGGAACACTAAGAAGTGCTACTTTCATTAGTAAACAATCATCACTTTTAAAAGTGCTCAATTTGTACTACATTTATGATACAAATAAAAAGTATGAAAGGAGCCTATTTAGGTGAGTTAGAAGAACTAATTCTGCTGAGCGTTGCCGTACTGTACGATCACGCCTACGGAGTGACGATTGTAGAAGAAATGGATCAACGCATTAGTCGTAAAATTAGCATAGGTGCTGTCTATACGGTGCTGATGCGCTTAGAAGAAAAGGGGTATGTTTGCTCGCACGAAGGGGCGGCTACCCAGCGAAGGGGTGGGCGACGCAAAAAACTTTATCGGCTTACCAACTCGGGAGAAGAAGCACTACGCTTTGCCCAAGATATCCGGCAGCGTTTCTGGAGTGCTATTCCCCAAGCCGCTTTCCCGAGTCACTCACTATGAAGCCACAGCAACCCTTGCCTGCACCGCCGCGATTGGGAGTATGGCTACTACATCGCTGCATCCACCCAGAAATCATTGACTATATCACGGGGGACTTAGAAGAAGTGTTTTATTCAACGTATCAATCAGCGGGCTTACGGAAGGCGCAGCGGCTCTATCTATGGCAAGTAGTATTACTACTTTCACGACCCCGATTACTGCGACCCATTCAACTTAAAATCTCTTTTCCCATGAACCAAATTCGCTTTAGTCTGCTAAGTGCCTGGCGGCAAGCTAAACGCCAACCTATTCGCACAGGTGTTCAACTGCTAGGATTACTGATTAGCTTTAGTTGTGCTCTGCTAATTAGCTTCCACTTGGTGTTTCATTTCTCTTTTGATCAGCATATCTCAAACGCTGATCGCATTTACCGGGTAGCCGTGGATCGTAACTATCTCAATGGAGAGAAACAATCCAACGCTACCTCCTCCTTTCCACTTGCCGAGGCAGTAGAACAAGACTTTTCCTCGGTAGAAGAAACCACGCAACTCATCTCTTCTCAATTTATGCAGGAGCAAGCGATGTTATCGGTCAATGGCACCCGCTATCATGAAGAAAAGATTCTTTACGCTGAGGCCAACCTATCTGTCTTCTTTGAACTGACTCTGCTTCAGACCTCAGCTCCCCTGACCGGTTACTCAGTCTATCTGAGTGAGAGCGTAGCTAGAAAATATTTTAGTGACGATAATCCGTTGGGCGAGCTTGTTCTACTAGGAGATACTTTGGCTGTAAAGGTACAAGGGGTGTTTCAAGACCAGCCCGCTACCTCACACCTCCAATTGCCCTTACTGTTATCAATGGATGTTTTTGATGCAGTAGCAGGTGAAAATGCACGTACTATTTGGGGCTGGGATTTAGCCTACACCTATATCCGTCTACATCCTACCGCTGACCCTGCTCAGACAGCTTCTCAGTTTGATGCGCTCTTTGCCAAGTACAACCCTAACTTTTCGGAGAGACGTGGGTATATCTATACCGCTGAACTGCAACCACTAACCGATATTCACCTTTATTCTCACCGAATTTGGGAGTTTGAACCCGGAGAGAACGTCGCTAATCTGTACTTGCTGGCAGGGGCGTGTTTGCTATTATTAATCATTTCCGCTGTGAATTTTGTCAATTTACTAGCCGCTCAGGTTTATCGGCAAACCAAAGTCATTGGCATGAAAAAAGTAATGGGGGCCACTCCGTTATCTTTATATACGCACTTTGTCGTGGAGATTGGTATACAACTATTACTCGTACTGATGCTATCCGGTATCATAGTGAATGCTTTATTACCCTCGTTATCTTCCTTAACGGGCATCTCACCTGAGGCCTACCTAGATACTGCCGCAGTTTCTGTTTTGGCGGGTGCCGTTATCACATCGGTAGTCTTTCTGCTAATCACCTCAATCCACTTATATTTGCTGATTCGTCCAATCAAACCTCGGGTACTCTTAAATCGCAATGCACCCAACGCCTACCGATTAGGAATTATTAGTAAGGGATTGTTACTCATGCAGTTTGCATTAGCACTTTTGCTTACGCTAGGAGCTACTACCCTTTATCAGCAACGACAATTACTACAATCACAATCTTTAGGCTTTGCCAAAGATCATACACTGATCTTTTCGTTGGACGAAGTGGAAAAGCCACACTTGGGAGCATTGAAAAATGCGCTAGTCAATAAGGCGAATGTAGCGTCCGTCTCAGCCACTTCTTCTTATCCAGGAGGGCGTTCCGAGCGGATGCGAATGCGCCAGCAAGGACAACAAGACTATGTTCCGGTAAATTTACTCTATGTTGATTATGACTTTTTAGAAACACTCAGTATTCCGCTGGTGGCTGGAAGAAACTTTGATCAACGGTACGCTACTGACTCTACCGTCCGGTTTATTGTCAACCGGGCTGCTGTGGAGGCTTTTGAGATCAATATGGAAGAAGACGCCCAGCTAGAGTGGCCCACCATCTACGGTACCTACCAGTGCGATGTCATTGGGGTCATAGAAGATTTCCATTTTGCTTCACTAACGCAAGCCATTGAGCCGATGGTTCTTGTCACCTTTCCTCGCTTCAACTATGTATTGGTAAACATTAACCCGCAACAGGTCGCTACAACCCTAACCCAGATTGAAGAGGTATTTCAGCAAGTATTACCTGAGCTAACTTTTCATTATCAGTGGTTAGATCAGTCGCTAGCTGATCAATACCAGAAGGAAGCCAGGCTGGACATACTGATTCGTCTATTTACGATTCTCTCTATTTTTATTGCACTCATTGGCTTGATAGCACTAGCCGACATTCTTATTGAGAATCGGGTGAAAGAAGTAGGTATTCGTAAGGTACTGGGGGCAAGTGCTGGACAGATTATTTTGTTAATCAACCAACAGTTCATCCGACTGCTGCTACTAGCGATCGTTATAGCTGTTCCTGCTGCACTGTTGCTTACGAATCGTTGGCTAGACCAGTATGTTTACCGGGTACAGGTCGATATATGGGTCATCATACTCATTTGTGTAGGAAGTCTGCTACTGATTTTGGGGACGGTAAGTATCAAGAGCTTGAAAGCAGCTTTAGCGAATCCAGTAAAAGCTCTACGGGGAGAATAGAAGGTTGTAGACCTTACACTTAGCTGATTCGATTAATTTATGCTAGTTTATTGAGAAAATATTCGCTCTCATGATTTACCGTTTCTTAACCACCGCTTTTCGCATACTCAAGAAGAACCTGGGCGTTTCTCTGATTAATATTCTAGGATTATCGCTCAGTCTCGCCGTTTTTCTACTGATCCTACAGTTTGTCTCCTTTGAGTTGAGCTACGACACATTTCACCAAGATAAAGAACATATCTACCGAGTAGAAAGTCAGTTCTTTAAAAATGAAGAGTTGACTGATGACTGGGCTACTAGCTCTACTGGCTACGGTCAAGCTCTTTTGGAAGCCTTCCCCGAGATTACTGCCATGACCCGCCTGTATAGCTGGAATAGCGAACGAGTGGTTCAATACGAAGATACCAAGTTTCGGGAAAAACAGGTAGTTGCCGCTGATAGCGCTTTTTTCACCTTCTTTTCATTTCCCTTTGTCGCTGGTAATCCTGAAACGGCTCTACAGGAACCTAATACGGTGGTGATCTCAGAATCGTATCGGCAGAAATACTTTGGCAACGAAGATCCTATCGGTAAGACCCTAAAAATAAGTGATATTCAGCGAACGTATATCTGCGAAGTGACGGGGGTGTTTGCTGACTTTCCGGTTAACTCACATCTGCACTACGATATTGTGTATTCCTGGGCTACGGTAGCGAGCCACTGGAAAAACATGGATACCTTCTGGTATAAGCATTCTGCCTACACCTAATATCGCTTCCAAGCCCAGAGGCCACCCGACGTATTGAGCAACAGTTCCCGGCGCTAGCCGAGAAACACAAAACCGCTGAAGCACTCAAAGATTTAGTATGGGGAGTACAACTCACTCCCCTACTGGATATT
Source organism: uncultured Flammeovirgaceae bacterium (assembly GCA_937884755.1). GTDB lineage: Bacteria > Bacteroidota > Bacteroidia > Cytophagales > Cyclobacteriaceae > Tunicatimonas. The sequence goes on along the minus strand of CAKZYJ010000515.1, from coordinate 3,782 downwards.
CACTTAAATGCCTGGAAAGCTAAAGAAGCGGAGGTAAAAGGCAGCCGCAAAGCGGTATGGTTCATGAGTGCGATGGCTGTACTGATTATAGTAATTACCTGGATCAACTACACCAATCTAAGCACTATTAAAAGTATTGAGCGAACCCAAGAGGTAGGGCTTAAAAAAGCTCTCGGAATCAGTAAATATAACCTGGTAGTCCAGTTTTTATCCGAAGCGTTGCTGGTAAGTCTACTGGCAACCATTCTGGCGATTGGAATAACCCTACTCATCTACCAAGCATTACAGCAGGTAGGAGTTTCGTTTCCGTTGCGCTTCACCCCTGAAATCGTTGGCATCTTTCTAGGGCTATTGCTGGTAGGAGTAATTGCTTCGGGAAGTTATCCAGCACTGGTGCTGTCTTCGCTCAGTCCTATTCAAGCATTGAAGGGAGATGCTAAGCAGTCCGTAGGTGGCAATGGGCTGCGTAAAGCACTGATTACCTTTCAGTTTGCTGCTTCTATCGTATTGATTAGCATGGCGTACCTAATCTATCAGCAATTGCGATACATGAAAACACAAGATACCGGCTTGGCAACGGAACAAACCATCGTTATCAATGCACCAATTTCTACCGATCACTACTATCAAGATCTGGAAAGTTTTAAGCAAGAACTGCTCCGCGAGTCCGGTGTTAAGACCATGACGTACTCCAGTTCGGTACCTGGTCAAGAAGTGGGCATGTTTCTGTCCAACAAACGGAAGAGCAGTGAGGAAAATAAGCTCTACGAAATGCTCCGAACCGACTACGAATACCTCGATACCTACGAGCTTACCCTGTTAGAGGGCAGAAATTTCTCGCGGGACTTCAAAACCGATCAAGATGCGGTTATTCTCAATGAGGAAAGCGTAGCTGCTTTGGGTTTTGCGAGTGCCGAAGCAGTTCTAGATCAGGAAGTAAAATTAGAAACTAGTAAAAAGAACTTTAAGGTTATTGGGGTAGTAGAGAACTTTCACCAGACTTCTTTAGAAAACCCCTTCACCCCGGTGATACTGTTTATCTCACCCGACTTTCGCTGGATACCCTATCATTACCTTTCCGTAAAGCTAAGTGGTGAGGATGTAGCAAGTACCTTGACTGCTATTGAAGAACGGTGGAAGCAATATTTCTCCACTTCACCGATGGATTATTACTTTCTAGATGAAGCGTTTGCGCAGCAGTACGCCAGCGAAGAGTTTTATGAGAAAGTATTTATTGCCGCTTCTTTTTTTGCTGTATTCATTTCTTGCCTGGGGCTATTTGGACTCACCTACTATACGGTGGTATTGAAGCGCAAGGAAATTGGTGTAAGAAAAGTACTGGGTGCTTCCTCTCTTAACTTAGTTACCATGTTGTCTCGTAACTATGTATATCTGCTAGTCATAGCATTAGTAGTGGCTACCCCTGTATCCTACGTCATTTTGCGTCAGTGGCTGCAAAACTATACTTTTCGCACCGAACTAAGTTACGAGGTGTTCATCCTTCCTGCGCTGTTCCTGTTTCCGATTATACTACTAACGGTGGGGTCACTGACCCTGAAAGCTTCACGGGTAAATCCTACCCAGGCACTACGCTATGAGTAGGTAGAGCAACCCCCACCAACATTAGACGTTATAGGCAACTCAAATAAAAAGATAAAATGAATAAATCACCTTTTATCCTTTCAATTAGCATAGTAATAGTATCGTTTAGTTGGAAAAAAGATCGAGAAGTTGACCTTCAAAAATACTTTGATGAATTTGGAGTAAAAGGTTCTTTTGTACTTTATGATTTACAAGAGGAACAGTATACAAGATATAATCCTGAAAGATGCAGAAAAAAATTCAGCCCTTCTTCTACATTCATCATCCCAAATACACTCATTGTATTGGAAGAAGGTGTGATGAAAGATGAAACTTCTATTATCAAGTGGGATGGTATAAAAAGACCTATTAAACCTTGGAATCAAGATTTGACACTAGCAGACGCACTGCGAACTTCATGTGAGCCTTGCAACACAAAGCTTGCTGATAAAGTTGGCTTAGAGACTTATCGAGAGTATCTAAAAAAATTGGATTATGGGAATCATAAAGTCTCAATACATACTGATGATCCGTTTTATAACGAAGAAAGAAAAAACGCTTTTTGGTTGATCGGCGATTTGAAAATTTCTCAAGAAGGTCAAATTGATTTCCTCAAAAAGTTGTATCAATTGAAATTACCTGTTTCCAAAAAGGCAATGAAAATAACGAAGAACATTTTCATTGATGAAAAAACAGATACATACGTTCTAAATGGAAAGACAGGATGGACAAACGCAGCATTGGATGGGATAGATGTTGGGTGGTATGTAGGTTATATTGAAATAGGAACCCATGTTTATTTTTTTGCTACTAACATCGGAAGTAAAGATCCGAAAGATAGCTTTGCAAGAGCAAGGAAAGAAATTACCATGAATATATTGAAGGGCTTAGAAATAATCTAAAGGTATGCCCATAACAATATGCACTAGTCAACCCTATTCCGCCAAGCAAAAGTATTGGTAGTTTAAAAAATTTATCACGAGAATATCTATTGAGAAAACAGGAAACGAAACTCTTAAAGTAAGCGGCCCAATTGCTTCGAATACTCCTCACCGAACGGAGTTTTTTGCCCAGTGAGGGCAGCTTAATTGCTTGCCCTCAAGTTATCCCACAGTTTTTTATGCTCTCTAAGCTTTCATCACAGTAGTTAGATTTATTGGGTAACAGGTTCGGGCTTATTTTCCTTGGTAAACCAATTGTACAGCACCGGAACAATAATTAGCGTCAGCAACATGGATGAGACCAATCCACCAATCAATGTCCAGCCTAAAGGTGACCATAAATTAGTACCGGAGACGGTGAGCGGAATAAGCCCCAAGATGGTTGTCAAAGTAGTGAGCACGATGGGCGTAAAGCGGCGTTCGCTAGCCTGTCGGATCGCAGTAGCTTTATTCATCCCCTCCCGTATCAGCTGATTCGTATAATCTACTAGGATAATTGAGTTATTAACCACAATTCCCACTAGGCTGATAAAACCAACAAAGGCAAAGAAGGAGAACGACCAGCCGGTGATAAACAGCGCTACGAACGAGCCGGTCACCGCCAAGGGAATGGCCGAAAAGATAATCAACGGCTGTACCAATGAACGGAATTGTAGCACCAGAATAGCGAAGATTCCTAGCAAGGCTACAGCAAGCAGGGTGCCTAAATCACCAAAGCTTTCTTGCTGGGTCTCGTATTCCCCCCCAACGTAGTAACTATAGCCCTCGGGCCAGTCGTAGCTATCTAGCGCCGGAATAATAGCTTCGGTAATATCTTTGGTGCGTTCGGGGTCGTTCACATTCGCCGTAATACCCAACGAACGAGTGGTGTTAAAGTGAGAAATCTTTGCGTATTCAGCTTTGAATTCCACATCAGCTACTTGCCGAAGTGGCACTGATTGACCATCGTCTCGAGCTAGGTATACCCTTCCAAAGTCATCCAAGGTAGGTTTATCGGCAAACGGAATGCGAACGACCATTGGATAGGTTTCATCGTCCTCCTCCAGCACCACTTCGTCTACCTGATTACCGTTCAGGCTGGCCCGCACCGTCTGATCTAAGTCTAGCAACGAGATATTGTATAGCGAAGCTTTATCGCGATTGACGGCAACTTTCACATCCGTTTTAGCCAGGGCCATCGGATTATCAACATCTTGTGTGCCGGGTGTGCGACGGATAATATCCTCGATATCGTAGCCGATACGTTTTAGCGTGTCCAGA
>CAKZYJ010000514.1 GCA_937884755.1 uncultured Flammeovirgaceae bacterium | reverse complement strand
ATACGTTTCTGACAAAGATAACTATAAAAACTACTTTGACCCATTACCCTATTTTTTAGAGCAGCTATTAAAATTTACCTAATCCATGGATAGAAGATAGCTCTCTTTTCAGTCCACCTGCCGAATCAATTTTAACAATCTTTATTATGTACCTTTAAAAAGAAATGCCGTTTCTGTGGATAATCTTAGTACATTTAAAATCAAATTTTGAAATATTAAAAATTCGATTTAGTATTCTGTGCGAATAGGATCGGTCTTATTCAATAACCCCCTGCCTATGGCCGAGACGGAACTATGGGACTTGTTTAGACGGGGAGATCGCCAGGCGTTTGACCAGATATACTATCTGTACGTTCACGATTTACTCAGTTACGGAGACAATATTACTTTCCGGAAAGACTTAGTGGAAGATTGTGTACAGGAGACGTTTGTTGAGCTTTGGAAGAAGCATAAGCAATTAGGGACAACTGATTCCATCAAATACTATCTGTTTAAATGCCTCAGACGAAAAATTTATCGTTGTTTGGCAAAAGAGAATAAACACTACGTACTTAGTCAATCGGGCGTACCCGATTTACTCATATCGCCTTCTCCAGAAGAGACACTAATTACAACCCAAACAGAAACTGCTAAGCAATCTAGGATACAGCAGTCTATCCATCAACTCCCCCATCGTCAACGGGAAGCAATCTATCTTAAGTACTATAAGGGCCTCAGCTTTCTAGAGGCAGCTGAAGTAATGGATATTTCAGTGAAAGCTACTTATAAGCTGATGGCTAAGGCGATTAAAACTCTAAGAAAACAATTAGATTTTCATCCCTCTTCAGTTTCTATTCTTTTCTTAGCGATCATACTACAGAGCTGGCTTTCCTAGTATAATTGCCATTTTTTCAACCAAGATCCTATATAAAGAAGAGAAGTAGCAATAGATAGGTTGTTTTATTGGAAAATGTGTATTTATCTAAAAATAATTTCAGTAGGTAGGGGTAAAAATCAGTCAGTACTGCATTTAGTAAATATAGCAACCAACCATCCGCTATGAAGCCTTATCAAGAATACACGATTGAAGACTTCTTATTAGACGAAAGCTTTGTAACGTGGGTTAATCGATCTGATTCTGCTACCAAAGTAGGTTTTTGGGACTCTTTCCTCACAGAGTATCCTAGCCAACGTGCCAATATGAGGGAAGCCCAGCGTATTTTAAGCAATCTTTCCTTCAATGCTACTGGACGGCCTCCTGAAGTCGTAGCTCAGATAAAGGAAAATATTGATGCCCAAGTTGGTTATCATAGCCAGGTACATATCCCCAAAAAAGTAAACGCTTGGCGTTGGTCCATGGCTGCGGCAGTAGCTTTATTATTGGTAAGTATTACTATTTACGTTTTAAGAACACCTAATGAACAGTATCAAGTAGCTACGACTAACTATGGTGAGACAGAGAAAGTAGTCCTCCCAGATGGTACCCAGGTAGTTTTAAATGCTAATTCCAAGCTACGTTACTCGATAGTAGGAGAACGTAGTGCTTCCCGAGAAGTCTGGTTAGAAGGTGAAGCTTTCTTTTCGGTAACTCACACAGTGGATAATAAAAAGTTTTTGGTGCACACCAGTAATCTCACAGTAGAGGTGTTAGGAACTGAATTCAACGTTAACGACCGAAGGGGTAAGACCAGCGTTGTATTAAGTTCGGGTAAGGTGAAATTAGCAATTCCTAGCCAAGTTGATACATCATCTGTTATAATGCAGCCTGGAGAGCGAGTTCAGTATACAGAAAAGCAGATAACCCAGGAAATTGTCAATACCGAAGTGTATACCGTCTGGCAGAACCGTCAGCTACTGTTTGATCGAACTACGCTTCAGGAAATTGCGGAGATTTTAGAAGATCAATACGGGTATGAAGTAATTATTACTAGCCAAGCTCTGTCACAGCGCGAAATATCAGCTACTGAAGCCATTGACGTAGATGACTTCGATGTATTACTCGAGGTAGTCGCAAAAATGTACCAGATAAAACTCATAAAGGATGGTAATACTCTACGGGTAGAGGATACCTAAGCAGTACAAGTATATGATTTTTTTAATTTTAACTCAACAACTATGAACAATCGTCTACTTTCCATTAGTCTCACTGGGCTTATGGTAGTATGTATTGTGCCGATCCTACTAGGGCAGGAACTGGCCTCTACTCACCTTGTGCCCAGCTACTACCCCTATCAACAGGTAGAAGAGCAGCAATCACTAGCTAGTATACTTAATAGGCTAGGCAAGCGCCATCAGGTAAATTTCTTTTTTGAAAGTAATACTGGTGAGAGAACAGTAGGTAACATTCCGATTTCCACTACCGAAAAGTTAGAACAATCGCTCGAAAAGATCTTGGTGCCGCTGATTTTACCTTACGAAAAGGTGGGAGACATCTACATGATTCAGCCTGAAAAGAATGCACCAGCAATACCTAAGTTACTTCGTAAAGCTCCTAAATCCTCAGAGAATGAAAAAAGCAGTACTCCATTGCATGATCCTTCAAAATTGGTTGAGGTGCGTTCGATAAGCCAGAAGATTATCCAACAGACTATCTCAGGACGAGTAACGGATTTAACTAATAATGAAGGCTTACCTGGAGTCAACATTCTAGCTAAAGGGACTAACACTGGTACGGTAACTGACATAGAAGGAAATTATCGCCTGAATGTGTCCGATGATGTAACTATTTTGGTGTTTTCATCAGTCGGTTACGAAACTGAGGAGGTTGAAATTAATGGACGCACCACCATAAATATGTCACTATCGCCTGATATACAATCGTTATCAGAAGTAGTGGTAGTGGGTTATGGTAACCAGGAACGAGCCAAAGTAAGCTCAGCCATTTCCAGTGTAGGCGGAGAAGAGATTGCCGAGTTACCGGTAGTTAGCCCTGAGCAAGCATTACAAGGCCGGGTACCGGGGCTAAATATTACCGGCTCCGGGGCACCCGGACGTCCGGCCAATATTCGTATCCGGGGTATTGGTTCTACCCGTAACTCTGACCCACTCATTGTGATTGACGGGGTGCCGGTAGGACAAGGGCGCCTGAGCGACGTACATCCTAATAACATCGGTAGTATTAGTGTACTTAAAGATGCTGCCAGTAGTGCTATCTATGGTTCACGGGCTGGAAACGGGGTGATTATTGTTACCACTAAAGACGGAGAAGTCGGACCACCCAAGTTCTCCTTCCAAAGCTACTACGGAGTGCAGGACGTCCCTCAGCGATTCGATTTACTAAATGCGCAGCAATATCTTGATTTTGGGCGAGAGTATACAGCAGCGGGTGGTTCAGGGGTGCCCGCTCGTTTTAACGACCTTGGCGAGGAATTTACTGGAGTGGATACCGATTGGCAAGATGCAGTAATGCCCGGTGGCCCTATTCAGGATTATTACTTGCGTGCCTCGGGGGGTAACGAAACCTTTAAATATAACATGGGTGGTGGTTATTTCAGCCAGGACGGAGCCATTGTAAATACCTACTTCAGGCGGGCCTCATTTAACATTAATACCTCAGCCGATCTCAATCGCTTTAAAGTAGGTCAGTCCTTAATTGCTGCCCGCACCGTTAATAATGTTGAAGATGGTGTATCTATCCGGCGGTCTATCCAAATGATGCCCTACATTCCAGTACGCTATGAAGAGCAGTTCTCGGAAGGGCGTAAAGGGGGGTTTCGGGGACCAGATGGCGCTGAAGGCTCAGACCCCTTCCAGCCAGTGCTGTTTAATGAGCTAATTGAGGATGAGGAAGTTAGTTGGAATGTGTTTGGTACTGTATTCGCCGAATACGAACTGTTTGATGGCTTCTCGTATCGTTTTCAGGCTGGTGCTGATTTTCGCAATCGTAATCAAGAAAACTATACTCCCACGTTTAACGCAGGTGGGGTTCAGTTCAACGTAAACCCATTCCCTTCTTTAGAAAAACGGAATATATATGATATTTCTACGATCATTACCCACCAGTTAAATTATACTAAGTCGTTTGGCAACCACAATGTTGACGTTGTAGCTGGATACGAGCGACAAATTACGGAGGGAGAGAATATTTTTGCCCGATCAGATTCATTAAATAATGAGAATGTACGGGATATTGGAAACTCCCTACCCCGAACTCAATTTGGTGGTTCTACCGCCTATCAAATTGGTATTGAGTCGCTGTTTGGTCGATTGAACTACGATTATCTGGGTCGGTATTTGGTTACATTATCATTACGTCGTGACCGAGCCTCGGTTTTTGGGCCAGATGTGAATGTGGGGGTCTTCCCCGCGGTTTCTGCCGCCTGGCGCCTTAGTGATGAACCCTTCCTAGATGGCATCAGTAATGTTTTCTCTGATTTAAAGCTACGGGGTAGCTGGGGGGTTAACGGAAATACTTCTATTGATGCCTACGGCTGGGATCCTACCGTATTTAGTAATATCAACTATGCCTTTAACGATGTACTCAGTAGTGGCTTAACGGTGAACCAACTCTTTAACCGTAGTATTGCCTGGGAAGAAGTACGAAAGATCAATATTGGATTGGATGCTGAATTACTGCAAGGTAAAGTAGCGCTAGTGTTTGAATACTTTAATAACCGAGTAAACGATCTAGTAATTAATGTTCCTCTACCAAACTCAGCAGGCATCGATGGATCACCATTAGCCAACATTGGGGATATTCAAAACAGTGGCTTTGAGTTTGGAGCGGGTTTCTTTGAAAGAACAGGAGACGTGAAATGGTCAGTACAAGGTAACTTTGGCTACGTAAACAATGAAGTGAAAGCTTTAGGGTTTAACGAAACTTCCACCATTGCTGGCCCTAATTTCCAGAATACGGGTGAGACAGCTACCTTCGCTCAACTGGGTGAGCCGGTAGGGTACTTCTTTGGCTATAAAGTAGACAGAATCTACCAGAACCAAGCTGAGATTGATGCGGATAATGAGATGGCAGAGTCTATGGGGCACGACGCGTATCAGTTCAATTCAACATCACCGGGTGATATCCGTTTCCAGGACTTGAACGGCGATGGTACCATTTCTGGCGAAGACCGAACTAACATTGGACACTACCTTCCCCCGATCAACTACGGTTTAGTAGGTACAGTAGAGTATAAGAATATTGATTTTGGAATCACGCTCCAAGGTGCAGCCGGACACGAAGTGCTGAATGCCAACCGTTTTTATACCGAAGGGATGACCCGCCTGTTTAACATGGGAACCGATGTGCTGGATGCCTGGACTCCTCAGAATACTGATACCGATATTCCTCGAGCGGTTATCACTGACCCTAACCGAAATGCTCGTATTTCTGACCGCTTTATTGAGAATGGATCATTTCTACGAATAAAATTCTTATCGTTAGGGTATTCGCTACCTGAATCATTACTATCCACTTTTGCTAATGGGGCGCTTTCTAAAGTAAGAATATACTTTACCAGTTCTAACCTGTGGACTATTACTGGATATACTGGCTTAGATCCGGAAGTGCAGGGTCGCCCCAGTGGTCAGGCGTTGTTTCAAGCGGGAATAGATGATAGTAATATTCCTCAGATGCGTAGTATTATCGGAGGATTGCAAATTGAATTTTAAATTTTTGGCAATAACAATTGGTTGTTGAACACAAAATAATTGTTGTTCTTGAAAACTTACTTATACTTAAAAACAGCAAATGATATGAAAAGGAAAATAGTAGCGCTCTCCATTATGGGCCTCTTCTTTACACTTAGTTGTAACGATGATTTTCTGACCGAAGGTAATCCTACAGCAGCTAGCGTAGGTAACTCCTTTAATACTCCGGCTGAGGCAGATCAAGCGGTAGTAGCTACCTACGCTGCTCTGCAGGGAAACGATATGTTTGGTCGGGAGTACTGGTGGGTTTGGGACTTGCTGTCCGACGAATTAATGAGTGGCGGGGCTATTCTAGAAGCCCGGAGAGCAATTATTCTAAACTATAACCATGATGCTTCTAATGAACTGGTAAACAACGTCTGGAGAGGTATTTACCGAATCATTCATCGGAGTAATATAGTAATCAATACGCTTCCGAGAAAAGAAGCATCGTTAGGGGAAGGTCAGTTAAGTCAGGAACTTATTGATAAGCTAACGGCCGAATCCCGCTTTTTACGGGGTTGGATGTACGCTGATTTAGTAGCACTATGGGGCAATGTTCCATTTACTACCAAACCCTTAACGACGGTAGAAGGCGTTCCGAAAGCAGAGTCTGTGGATGCTATTTACACTCAGATTTATTCTGACCTAGACTCAGCCATTGCTTTCTTGCCTAGCAAAGCCGAAGATCCTTCCGGTAGAGCAACCAGTGCGGCGGCTCAGGCAATGAAGGCCCGCATACTCTTGTTCCAAGGTCGGTACGAAGAAGCTCGTCCGCTGCTGCAATCAATCATTAGCTCCGGTGAGTATCGCCTGGTGGATGAGTACGTGGATAATCATCGGGAAGAAAATGAGCTTAACGATGAATCTATCTTTGAAGTACAATTCTCTAGTTCATTCGGTAACGGTAATCAATGGAGCGGAAACGGGGATGGGCTAAAAGAGGTAGGATGGCGTGGACAGGAGTACTCGCCCGTAGATTGGCACAATACTGTTCCTTCTGACCAACTGTTAAGAGCCTACGAAGATGGCGATCCTCGCTACGATTATAACTTCCTGGAGTATGGTGAAACCTACGGTGGTGATGCTGACTCAGTATTTACCGCGGCTTCAATTGCCCAGGGCACTACCGAACGAACCGTTCATTGGTTTAAGTATGGTAATCTGTACAAAAGACTGAATGAACTCTTTAATTCAGGTATCAACATGCGAGTAATTCGCTACGCCGATGTACTACTGATGATGGCGGAAGTAGAGTTGGAGGCGGGTAACCTCACCCAGGCGGTAGACTATATCAATCAGGTGCGGGCACGTCCTTCCGTAAATATGCCACCCATTACGGCTAGCACTGCCGATGATATATTTGATGCTTTAGTGCGGGAGCGGCAGGTTGAACTCGCCAGCGAACAACTACGCTACCGGGATGTGCGCCGGTGGTTGAACAACGGTAAACTCACAGAAAACCCTATTGCCGAAGATATTCCGGGGGGTATTTCTTCTACCTACGATTTTCTTCCACTTCCTCAGCAGGAAATAGACAATAACCCGGCACTGAGTGCAGACAATCAAAACCCTGGGTTCTAGTTTGACTTAGTAAATTAGCTAGTTGTCCCATTTTATTAAGAAAGCCCTTCATTGGGCTTTTTTTCTTTCATTGGAGCGTTTTCTCAAAAGAAAAACAAAGCAACTTAACCAGTGCGCATGCTTTACCGATTTAGTATATTCATATTTATTGCGCTCCTCCTGGCCTGTGGTAGCGACAAAGACATACAATTAACTACTTACTTTTCCCAACTTCCTTCTACTGCTTCCGGTGTCTCGTTTTCCAACGACATTGTAGAAAATGATACGCTAAACTATTTCACTTTTCCCTATCTGTATATGGGAGGTGGAGTAGCCGTAGGCGGTATTAATAACGATGGGTTGTCGGATATCTATTTAACGGGTAATATGGTTCCCAATCGCCTTTATCTCAATCAAGGAGGAAATAAATTTGCGGACATAAGCGAATCCGCCGGAATTGCTGGTGACGACCGATGGTACACCGGAGCTACGATGGCCGACGTAAACGGCGATGGCTGGTTAGATATTTACGTTAGTGTCTCGGGCAAATACACCACTACCGAAAATCAGCTATTCATTAACAATCAGGACAATACTTTTAGTGAACAAGCCACTGAATACGGGCTGAACGATGCTTCCCCTTCTATCCAGGCTACGTTCTTTGACTACGATAAGGACGGTTTTCTGGATGTATACGTGGCTACCTATCCTTCCATTCCGGTGAGTCTGGGTAACCAAGCATACCAGTTTCTAATGAACCAAAACAAACGGGAAAATTCGGGACATTTGTACCGAAATAAAGGCGACGGAACGTATCAGGATGTAACTGAAGAAGCTGGTATGCAGGATTTTAGTCTGGCGCTCGGCATTGTTGCTTCTGACGTCAATAACGACCTTCTGCCCGATCTCTATGTTTCTAATGACTTTAATATTCCTGACTATCTGTACCTGAACCAAGGAGACGGCACCTTCAAAGAACAATTGAAAGAAGCGACTAATCATACGTCTATGTTTGGAATGGGAATAGATGTGGCTGATTTTAATAATGACGGCTGGATGGATATACTGCAAGTAGATATGACTCCCGAGGACTACAAACGGTCCAAGACCAACATGGCTAGTATGTTGCCCGATAATTTTTATCAGGCTGTGGACATGGGTTTTCACTACCAGTATATGCAAAATAGTTTGCAGATTAATAATGGCGTTTATCAGAACGGGATTCCGCAGTTTAGTGATATTGCCCGCTTTGCCGGAGTAGCCACCACCGACTGGAGTTGGGGTGCATTGCTGGCCGATCTGGATAACGATGGTTGGAAAGACGTACTGATTACCAACGGTATGAAGCGCGATGTGAACAACAACGACGCCAATGAGCAAATTCAAGCAAAATCCGAAACTGTTTACGCCGGACGATATACCCCTAGCATCAATATGCTGCCAAGTCAGCCAATAAACAATTATATTTTCCGTAATCAGGGCGATCTTTCATTTACGCAAACTACTGAAGAGTGGGGACTAGCTTACGAAGGTTTCTCCAACGGTATTGCTTATGCGGACTTAGATAACGACGGCGACCTAGACGTAGTAATCAACAATTTGGATGCGGAGGCTTCTGTATTTATCAACGAAACCAACACCGAGCAATCGCATTATCTCACTGTTCGTCTTGAAGGACCAGACAATAATACTTACGGTCTAAACAGTCAGGTTACGGTAAAAACGGCCGATCAACAACAGTGGCAGGAAATAACATTAACCCGTGGTTTCCAGTCTAGCGTAGCCCCGGTACTACACTTCGGTTTGGGGGAAGCTATCCAGATAGAATCGGTGGAAATAATTTGGCCCGACGGGAAGTATCAACAACTAAAAAACATCTCGGCTAATCAGATACTGACCCTGAGTTACGAATCTGCGGAAGCAAGTAAGCCCGAAGAAGAAGTTCGCGAGCCGATGTTTAAGGAAACTACCCATGAGCGGGGGATAGAATTCGTCCATCAAGAAGACGATTACGATGATTTTCGTTACGAACCACTGCTCCCTCACCGCAACTCCCAGCAGGGACCGGGACTAGCGGTAGGCGATATTAACAATGATGGACTGGAAGATTTTTTCGTTGGCAATGCTGCCGGGCAGGAAGGAGCTATGT
>CAKZYJ010000513.1 GCA_937884755.1 uncultured Flammeovirgaceae bacterium | reverse complement strand
TTCCTTCAGAAAGTCGATACATAAGGCAGCCGACCAGGAGAATCGGTGGCTACCATAACCTTGCTTTTCTTTACCAACTACGTCCTTAATCGGATCAAAGTACTCGTAGAAGCCATAGTAGCTAATCAGCTCCAGTGATTCCTGCTTAAGTTGCTCGGCTAAATCAGTATAACCGTAGTGCTTTACCCCGTGGTGCAGCATCCAGTTCATGTTAATCCACACCGGGCCACGCCAGTACTTTTTAGGATTAAACTTGCCAATCGTTGGATTATACGAAGGGCACAAGTACACTTCCTGATCAGCAGGACCACTAAACGACTCGCTTAACAAACGACTTACTAATTGCTGCGTTTGCTCGGGACTTGGAATATGGGCGTAGACAGGGATTAAGCCAGAGGAGGCTTCCATCTCAATCCGCTCGTCATTTACCAAATCGTAAGCATCGTAAATTCCAGTATTGGTATTCCAAAGCTTGTCGTTCATAGAGGCGATACTTCGCTCGTTCCAGGCTTGCAGTTGGTCGGTATTTTCGCCAATCAGTTCAGCCAATTCCATCAATGCCTGATTTGACTTAACCAGAATACAGTTAAACAGCGGATCTTGAATGACAAAGGGACAGCGTTCAAAGATTGCTTCTTCGTTATAGTCGCACTTACGGTAAATATCAATTAGGTGGATATAACGATTGTAATCATAATCGGTAGGCCGATGTTCGGCATGTCCATTATCCAGGTCTTTGCGTTTGTAAGGAGGAATTTTAATCTTCTCAAACGTAATTTTCTCCATCGGCTCATCCCAGGTAGGAGAATTATCCGTACCCGACTCCCAGGGGTGTCGGATATACACCAAACCTTCGTTGAATGGATCGCGATGATCGTAGAAGTAGCGATGCATCTTCAAAATCTTCGGATACATCTCCTTCACGAAATTCAGCGCGCGCTGCTTGTCCTGAGCATTGTTGTAAATATGCTGTAGTACGAAACCGTGTACCGGTGGCATGGTAATTCCCGACGTCTTTTTATTTTCCGGAGAGTCAAACGACCGCCAGGTTTCCCAAAAATCTGAGCTAGGGAAGTAGTTATAATCAAATTCTGGGTTAAAGATGATTTGAGGCACCATTCCGTTGTCCCACTGACCGCTGAACAGCGAGCGTAATTCGGACTCAGCCCGATCCATATTGTAATGAGAGTAGCCAATGGCAATAAACCCAGCATCCCAGTTCCACTGGTGCGGATACAGATTGGGTGCTGGTTTGGTAAATTGGCCGGTCCAGTTTCCAGCCAGTATTTCCTGGGCTTCCGCTACGAGCGTTTTGGCATCTACTAACTCTGTAGTATACATATTGCTTTGTCGTTTGAGTATTTTGATAGTAGTTTGTTAATACACGCTGCTATCAAATAATAGTTCACAAATTGTTGATAAATAGGTGTCTACCAGACAGTTTTATTGGTTAAAGAAACAACTAACCACAAATTATACCAGTCTAACCTAAACATTTTGTTTTCTTCACCTTGAACTCACCCAAATAATATTTGTAGATTTATCCGACTGAAATTCAGACTCAACCTAAACACTATGCCAGTCTTTGATCTTTCGGGTAAAACTGCGGTAGTCACCGGAGGGGGAAGCGGAATCGGGAAAAGTATTGCCCAGGTATTTGCCCAGCAAGGAGCTAACGTACATATTCTAGAAATCGATCAGGCCAGCGGTCAGAGTACCTTGAATGAAATCACCGAATCCGGTGGTACCTGCTTGGTTCATCCCAGCGACATATCCCAACAAGCAGAAGTCAATTCTCTGGCTGAGAAAATTTTTGAACAGCACGGTTCGCTAGACATCTGGGTAAATAATGCGGGAATTGCCCATATTGGCAACGTAGAAACCACTACCGAAGAAGATCTCGATCGAATTTATCAAGTCCATATCAAGGGGGTATACAACGGAATGCACGCCTGTGTGCCGCTGATGAAAAAGAACGGAGGCGGTGTGATATTAAACCTAGCTTCTGTCGCTTCAGTCTTGGGCATTTCCGATCGCTTTGCTTACTCAGCCAGCAAAGGGGCAGTTTTTACTATGACGTTATCGGTGGCGAGAGACTATCTAGCAGATAATATCCGCTGCAATTGCATTGGCCCCGGAAGGGTTCATACTCCTTTTGTGGATGGTTTTCTGAAGAAGAACTACCCTGGTCAGGAACAAGAAATGTTTGAAAAACTATCCCAGACACAGCCGATTGGCCGAATGGGTAAACCCGAAGAAATTGCCTACCTGGCTTTATATCTCTGTTCATCTGAGGCTGGTTTTGTCACGGGTAGCTTCTACCCAATTGACGGTGGTTTTATCACATTGAATAGTTGAGGAATTTGGAAGATCGAGGTCTTGAGTTCAGAGTTACAAGTTCAGAGTTTTGAGACTGAGAAGAGAGAAGTTAAGAAATTTGACTAATGACCAAGAACAAATGAATAAATACGGCCTACACGGAAAACTTACCGCATCGGCAGGGAATAGGGATGCACTGGCATCCATCTTACAGGAGGCTTCAAAGCTAGTAGCCTCAGCTCCTGGTTGCCAGGTATACCTGGTCAGTACGGATGTATCGGATGAAAACTCCGTATGGGTAACTGAAGTTTGGGATAGTCAGGCCGACCATGATGATTCTCTGAAGGATCAGAGAGTGAGAGAGCTGATTAGTAAGGCGATGCCCTTGTTGGCCGGAAGCCCTGAAGAAGGGCAAACCCTGACCGTGCTAGGCGGTGCCGGAATCAAGTAACACTAAATAATTGTAACAATAAACTTACCAACTTCATTATGAAATTATTCCGATTTGGTACTCCTGTTTCCGAGCAACCTGGAGTGGTGTATCAAGACAAAATGTTAGACATACATGCTTTTGGTGAAGACTATACTCCCGGCTTCTTCGCCAATGATGGTATCTCTCGTCTGCAAAGCTGGCTAGACGACCATGCCGCTGACTGCCCAGAGATACCAAACTCCGAAAGGCTGGCCCCTCCCCTCGCCCACTCCGGAAAAATTATCTGTGTCGGTCTTAATTATAAAGATCATGCTGCGGAAAGCAATATGGACCTTCCCAAAGAACCCATTATCTTCTTTAAAGCTACCTCGGCAATCGTCGGGCCTAATGATGATCTAATTATCCCCAAAGGAAGTGAAAAAACCGACTGGGAGGTAGAACTAGCCGTAGTTATCGGCAAAAAAGCCAGCTACGTGTCAGAGGCTGAGGCAATGGTTTACGTAGTCTTTTACATATTTCATTATGATTACAGCGAGCGGGATTATCAACTGGAGCGTTCTTTGCAGTGGGTGATAGGATATAGCTGCGATACTTTTGCCCCCATTGGCCCCTACCTAGTGACCAAAGATGAAATTGAGGACATACATAACCTGAATCTCTGGCTGAAAGTAAACGGCGAAAGTAAGCAGGATGGTACTACCGCTAATCTTATTTTCAAGGTTCCTCATCTGGTAAGTTACCTCAGTCAGTTTATGAGCTTGCACCCCGGTGATATTATCTCTACGGGTACTCCGGCAGGAGTTGGTCTTGGTTTTGACCCTCCTCAGTATCTAAAAGCGGGTGATGTAGTGGAGTTGGGTATTGAAGGATTAGGTAGCTCCCGACAAGAGGCAAAGGCTTATTCAGGGTAGATTTTTGGGTTGAAAGATGGAAGAACGAGGTTAGAAGTTCTGAGTTAAAAGTTCTCAGTTTCGAGCTCACAGCACAAGTGCCAGCAGAGTAATAACTTGAACATCATTCCATAAGGGCCTGAACACCATAAAACTATAACACCCAAATACTAGCTTTCATGAAAGACTACGCTTTAACCGTTAATCTGAAAGACGACCCCGAAGTAATCCAACAGTACGAGGAATACCACGCTCACGTTTGGCCCGAAGTACTCTCTGCACTGAAAGAGGTGGGTATTCACGACATGAAGATTTACCGGTTGGGCCGAAGGCTTTTTATGTTTATGTTGACCGAAGACGACTTTGATCCGGATGTAGATTTTCCTCGCTATTTAACCCTCCACCCTCGCTGTCAGGAGTGGGAAGATTTGATGGGCACCTTTCAGGAGAAAGTACCCGAAGCACAGCCAGATGAAAAATGGGCTCAGATGAAAAAAGTGTTTGAATTTTAATCCTCTGATTCATGCAAAAGATTGACTCCCACCAGCACTTCTGGCACTATCACCCCAGTACCCACGGGTGGATTAACGATCAGATGAGCGTACTGAAACAGGATTTCTTACCCCCCGACCTTGCAACAGAATTGAAGGCAAATAACGTACTCGGTTGCGTGGCAGTGCAGGCCAGTCAGACCCTACAGGAAACCGAGTGGTTGCTGAGTTTGGCTGATCAGCACTCATTCATTTTAGGAATAGTGGGCTGGGTTAATCTAAAAAGTGCTGACCTTCCCAACTCTTTGGAGCGGCTGGCTCAAAATCCTAATCTAAAAGGCATCCGACACGTCATTCAGGATGAACCCGACGATGACTTTATGCTCGATCCTGATTTTATCCGAGGAGTTAACCAGCTTCCTAAGCACGGTCTAACGTATGATTTGCTGATTTTTGAACATCATCTGCCCGTAGCATTAAATTTTTTAAATCAACTCCATGACGTTAAGGTAGTGGTTGACCATATTGCTAAACCAAAAATAGCTCAAGCTGAGCTTCAACCCTGGCAGAAAAATATAGCCGCTTTAGCCCGGAAGAGTTCAAGCTATTGTAAAATTTCAGGAATGGTAACTGAAGCTGATTGGCAACATTGGCGATACGACAATTTAGTGCCCTACCTCGATACCATAGTGGAAGCATTTGGCCCTGACCGACTAATGATCGGCTCGGACTGGCCGGTTTGTCTGCTAGCAGCAAAGTATGAAAGGATAATGGAAATAGTTAACCGTTACTTCGAGGAATTTTCAGAGAATGAACGAGAACAGATTTTTTTCAAGAATGCCCGAGAATTCTACCAACTTTCGCTACCTTCTAATTAATTTATTGACCTATGGATCTACATTTAACCAATAAAGTAGTATTCGTTACCGGTGGGGCTAGTGGAATTGGAAAGGCCATTGTGGAAGGGGCCGCCGAGGAGGGGGCTATTCCAGTGATTGTGAACCGCAGCCGTGAACGAGGAGAGCAACTACGCAACGAACTAAGTCAAAACGGGAAGAAGAGTCTGTTTGTGCAGGCCGATCTCAGCAAAGTCTCTCAGTGCGAACGAGCTATCCAGGAAACTATCAATCAATTAGGCCAACTGGATGTTCTGGTAAATAACGCCGGTATTAACGATAATGTAGAGCTAGAAAATGGATCACCGAAAGCATTTATGCAATCGATTCAGAATAATTTACAGCACTACTACTCCCTGGCTCATTTCGCTCTTCCCCATTTAAAGAAGTCGAGAGGCAATATCATCAACGTAAGTTCAAAAACGGCTGTTACCGGACAGGGAGGTAGTTCAGGCTATATTGCCGCTAAAGGTGCCCAGCTGTCCCTCACCCGAGAGTGGGCGGTGGAACTTTTACCGTACGGTATTCGGGTGAATGCGGTTCTCCCCGCCGAGGTACTCACCCCAATGTACAAAAATTGGTTAAAGAAATTTGATAATCCAGATAAGCAAAAGTCCGAAATTGAGCGACGAATTCCGTTGGAGCAGCGCATGACTACCCCTCAAGAAATTGCCGATACTGTGTTATTTCTCGCTTCCGACCGGGCATCTCATACTACCGGTCAATATCTTTTTCCCGATGGAGGCTACACTCATCTTGACCGGGCTATTCATTCTTAAAAACTACTCGGCTACCCACCGTACTCTTTATTAAATATTTACAATCACCTTTACTAGAGCCTCCTAACAATGAAAAAATGCGTTTGGCTGTGGTTAGTACTATTCACCAGCGCTGGTGGTGGGATAAGCTACGGGCAGGACGTAACCGATAGTATTCCTCGCCACCTGAAATCTAAAATTAGGTGGATGGAGCGGCAGGGATTTCCGGCCAGTAGCTATCATTGGACTGAACCGGAGATTAATCTTCATTTGCAACAAGCCTTGGGTTATCAGAAACGCTCTATTTGGTATTTGGCCGGTGGTTCCGGGCTTATGTTTGTCGGCACTGTGCTAACTACGATAGGTCTTGCGGGATTCATTGTTGAGTCAACAATTGGCAGTAGTTCGTTAACTGGGGAACCGGACTTGTCTCGCTACAATACTATGATGATTGCTGGTGGTATCTCTTTTGGAGGTGGATTAACGTTAGTACTTACCGGGGGAGTATCAAATCTCAAGAAAAGAAAGCTGAAGATTAACCAGGCCAAACAACTATACTATTCTCCTTAGCTATCGGTTAATCTAGTCTCATTCCTGGTTCCATCATTTCAGTCAACTGCTGATGATCCAATTCGCAGTTTATCCAGTTGGAATCTAAATCCGCATCTGATCGCTTGTAAAAACAGATGAGTACTTCATTATCCTCAGCAACCTACCATTTCGTTTTTTGGGCGCCTTTAATCACGGCTTCGTTTGCTAAGGCTTGCATAAATAACTGTCCAATACCTCTACCTCAGTATTAGCCAGTGATAATTAAATCTTCCAGATACAGGCTTTTTACTTTCCAAGCGGAAATCAGATTGTTTACAGTTTCTATTTTGGCTGGGTATTTTTTATTAGGCTATTGCATGGGGTTAACCCAGTAGCTATCTTAGAATCTTTTATGTAATTACGGAATAGCCAAATTAACTTATGCTACGTCACCTACTTACTTCTTCTTTATTGTCTCTCCTGCTGTTATTTATCATTATAGAATCAGGACAAGCTCAGCGCAAAAAGAAAAATCAGGAACAAAATGTAACCACTAGTTTCGATGATTCGCTGTACAATGCCATTCAATACCGACTAGTTGGCCCCTTCCGGGGAGGACGTTCTGGAACAGCAACGGGCATTCCCGGTGACCGCGATACGTATTATTTCGGCTCAGTAGGTGGTGGAGTCTGGAAAACTGATGACGGTGGTACCACTTGGAAAAATATCTCGGACGGCTTTTTTGGTGGTTCAGTGGGTTCAGTAGCCGTTTCGGAGTCTGATCCCAACGTGATCTACGTAGGCTTGGGGGAAAAAACCATTCGGGGTAACGTATCCTCAAACTTTGGAGTTTGGAAATCGACGGATGCAGGAAATAATTGGGAGTTCATCGGACTGAAAGACACCCGACACATCGGCCGTATCCGCATTCATCCCGAAAATCCGGACATCGTTTACGTAGCAGCTATGGGCGACCTATGGCAGTCGAGCGAAGCCCGGGGTGTGTATAAAAGTACGGACGGTGGACAAACTTGGGACAAAATCTTATTTGCTAATGAAGATGCTGGTGCAGTTGATTTGGTCCTCGATCCAAACAATCCCCGTATTCTCTACGCCAGTACCTGGAACGTACACCGCACTCCTTACAGCCTCTCCAGCGGAGGGCCGGGTTCCGACCTATGGAAAAGCACTGATTCAGGGAAAAACTGGGAGAAACTGACCGAAAAAGAAAATATGCCAGCTTCTCCTCGAGGGATTATTGGGGTTACCGTATCACCGGTTAACTCTGATCGGGTCTGGGCGATCATTGAAGCGGAAGACGGTGGAGTGTTTCGTTCGGATGATGCCGGAAAAACCTGGGAGAAGACCAACAGCGACCGAGCGCTGCGTTCCCGCGCATGGTACTATACCCGAATTATTGCTGACTCCCAGGATGAAAATAAGGTATATGTGATGAACGTATCCTACGCCAAATCTACCGACGGTGGCAAAACATTCACCTTACATCGGGCACCCCACGGCGACCACCACGATCTGTGGATTGATCCGGAAGATAACACTCGAATGGTTATTGTGGACGACGGTGGTGCTCAGGTTTCTACTGATGGTGGCGATAGCTGGAGCACCTATCATAACCAGCCAACAGCTCAATTCTATCGGATTGCTACCGACGACCATTTCCCCTACCGTATCTACGGAGCCCAGCAAGATAATTCATCCATTCGCATCCTGCACCGTTCGGATGGCCCAGCTATTACCGAATCTGATTGGGAAGTTACGGCGGGAGGCGAAAGTGCTTACCACGCTATCGATCCCAATAACAACGACATTGTGTACGGCGGAAACTACAAAGGCTATCTGTATCGCTATAATCATGAGAATAATCAGCGCCGCTCCATCAACGTGTGGCCCCTGAATCCAGCGGGTTCGGGAGTGGAAGTCATGAAGTACCGGTTCAACTGGAACTTCCCCACCTTCTTCTCTCACCACGATTCTGACAAGCTCTATGCCTTCTCGCACCGAGTGCATGTAAGCACCACCGAAGGCGAAAGCTGGGAAACAATTAGCCCTGATTTAACTCGAGCCGTACCTGAAACGATGGTTTCTTCGGGTGGTCCGATTACTCAGGACAATACCGGAGTAGAGTTTTACGCTACCATCCTAACTGCGAACGAAAGTCCCTACCAGGAAGGAGAGCTTTGGACAGGTTCTGATGATGGATTGCTTTACGTGACTCGCGATGGCGGTTCAACCTGGGAAGATGTTACTCCTGAAGACGCTCCGGATAATATTATGTGGAATTCCATTGACATCCATCCTAGCATTCGGGGTGGAGCCTACGTAGCCGGAACACTCTATAAAACCGGTGACTTTGCTCCATACCTATACAAAACTACGGACTATGGTCAAACATGGACGAAGATTATCACTGGTATAGACGATCTGCACTTTACCCGCGTGCTGCGAGCAGACCCTGAACGGGATGGATTGCTGTACGCCGGAACCGAATACGGCATGTACGTTTCCTTTGATGATGGTACCAACTGGAGACCATTTCAACTGAACCTACCCGATGTACCCATCACGGATTTGCAGGTTCGGGATAATAACCTGATTGTAGCCACTCAGGGACGAAGTTTCTGGATTATTGATGATCTAACTCCACTTCATCAGTTGAATGAGACCATCGCCCAAGCTGATTTTCACCTCTTTCAACCCAAGCCTAGCTACCGCATGAAACAGCAAGGTCGAGATAGGTACAACGCTCTGTTACACGGAAAGAATCATCCGGAAGGAGTGATGATCTACTATTATCTGCAAGATAAACTCGACAGTACCGATGTGGTAACTTTAGATATTCTGGAAGAAAATGGCGAGGCTATTAAATCATTTAGCACTGAAGCAAAAAAACCTAATGAAAAGCTTTGGGCCAAAAAAGGCAGCAACCTATTTGTATGGGATATGCGCTATCCTGATGCGGTTTCATTCAAAGGTTTAATTCTTTATTCTTC
>CAKZYJ010000512.1 GCA_937884755.1 uncultured Flammeovirgaceae bacterium | reverse complement strand
GTACGATACAGTTTCATAGGCGGTAGAATAGTGATGCTCTTGCAAAAGTAATGCTATGGTTCGCGATTGCCAAATATAGCGATCACCAAGGATATTCGGCCTGAGGACTCTACTCAAACGCGTTTTTGATTTCATCAATTGAGACTCCGAACAACTGTTTTATTATCACATTCAGTTTTTCCTCATCGCCCTCTATATGACAAGTAATCTGTTCATGGGTGCCACTTTCGCCTACTTTCAAAGCCAATGCTGGGGAAGATGTTTCTAACTCGTAGAATGGCCCTAGCGGTTTTTTTCCTGGTTCTGCTGACCCGTCATTGTAGGAGTTGACTACATCCCCCGCGTAGGGTTTTTCCTGTATTTCCCAAAGCGAATTCACGTACTTGGTTACCCCTTCCGGCTTACTGTACTTAACGACAGTTAGAATACCGTTGGCCGAATCATACGATCCGATAATGTTTTTAGCTCGGTTCGGAGAAAGGCCTATCTTGCTTCGGTACTTTCCATCACCGCTGAAATAAATCACTTTTTCCGCGATCACTAATCGTTCTTCGGGTACTTTTCCAAAATAGGTATCATTAACCGGTAGGCCTAGTTCAGCTTCACTTCCTGAGATATAAGGTAAAATGACCGTAGTGTTCGGCGACGGATTAAACATTCCTAGCAGCCAGATAGACAGTAATCCTGTTTCCTCCCGCCAATCTTCCTCACCCACATTGGTAAGCGTATTGGATGTCTGATAAGCTACTGCTTGAATGCCATCCAGATTATTCAACCCAAACGCTTTAATGATATCTGCCTCTGATAAGATCCTCACTTCCCGCTCTATGCCCAAATCAAACTGAAAACCCGAATAATTGGTAAGAGAAGCCGCTTTAGTGAAGACTACTTGCCCTGATGATTGATTTTTTACCGTAAAGGGTTCAAGATCAATCAGTTCAGGTGTTTGCCAATTGTCGAGGTTAAACTCTGACTTCGGTTCAAAAAAGATAGAGAACTGTCCTCCTTCAGGACCTAGCCAGAATCGCTCTTCGCCCCCATAGGGGTTAATGTGGGCTAACGTATCGCCCGACTCAAACAGTTCCCGGTTAATCCAGCCGTAGCTACGTCCGTTCTGACCGGATGCGCTACTTGTCATAACCCTTCCTTGAAGTGCGGGCAAAACGGCAATTCTTCCCTCCCCAGAGGGTTCACTCAACTCAACAATTTCAGTATACTGTTTCATAAAGGAAACTTCGTCACCGTAGGTAATATATTCTGATGAATTAGTTACTAAAGAAGCTTCGTTTTCTTGGGTAGGCGAAGTACAAGTGGTTAACAGAAGTGGCAAAACGGTTATCAAAGTCCATTCAGATATACTTTTCATACTTTTAGTGTGCTATCAAGTGTCAGCTTAGGCCATTATAAGGCCGAATTGGAAATCTATTGCTAGATGTTAAATATAGTCAGTTAGTTTTTGCTTTAGGACTACTTCTATCGCAAAGTTGGTTTTAGTAATCGCGATACACATAGTATCTTGTGCTCTCTAATGTAGAACATGAAACATTTAAAAGACTTACTACTATTAGGCGACCCGCGACTGTACGAAGTTTGTGAACCGGTAACGGAGCGTGATTCTCATCTTCTCGATGAATGGGTGCGTGATTTACACAACGTAATGGAGGAAATTAGAGAGAAGTACAACTTCGGAAGAGGTATTGCCGCACCTCAACTAGGTATTATGAAACGACTTTTCTACCTGAATGTAGATCAACCCAAAGTGATCATCAACCCGGAGATTGTCTGGACGAGTGATGAGCAGTTTACCCTCTGGGATGATTGTATGAGTTTTCCTAATCTTTTAGTTCAGGTAAACAGACATAAATATTTAAAAATCAAACACTTGAACGACATGTTTCAACCACAAGAATGGCTAATTGAAGAACCCAAAATGGCCGAGCTAGTACAACACGAATATGATCATTTGGATGGCATACTATGTACCATGCGCGCTATTGATGAGAAGTCTTTCCGGTGGCGCCCTCATTAGCAATTCGCAAATTATTTTCTCTTAAAGCAGTTACTGTTTGTGATTTCATCCCTCAACCTGCATATTAGATACTTCTACATAACCTAACTACTTCTTTCATGCCTGAAGAAAAGAAATTACGCAGCCACGATTGGTTTGGCAAAACCGATAAAATGGGATTCATCTACCGCTCTTGGATGCGAAACCAGGGTTTGCCCGACCATGCCTTCGACGGTCGCCCGATCATTGGTATCTGCAACACCTGGTCGGAATTCACGCCCTGCAACGCTCACTTCCGCGAATTGGCGGAGTACGTGAAACGGGGTGTCTACGAAGCAGGTGGTTTTCCCTTTGAGTTTCCGATTATGTCACTGGGCGAAACGCTGCTCAAGCCTACCGCCATGCTCTTCCGCAACCTGGCTAGCATGGATGCTGAAGAATCTATCCGGGGCAACCCGATGGACGGAGTTATTTTGCTCTGTGGCTGCGATAAGACTACGCCTTCTACAATGATGGGTGCCGCCAGTGTTGACCTCCCTACCCTGGTTATCTCCGGTGGCCCCATGCTCAACGGAAAGTACCGGGGCGAAGATATCGGATCAGGTACTGCCGTGTGGCAATTCAGCGAAAATCTGCGAGCGGGAAAAATTACTCAGGAAGAGTTCTTTTATGCCGAATCTTGTCAATCGCGCAGCCGAGGGCACTGTATGACGATGGGAACCGCTTCCACTATGGCTAGCATGGTAGAATCACTTGGCATGGGAATGCCCCACAATGCGGCTATTCCGGCAGTAGACTCCCGTCGGCGTACGTTGGCTCATATGGCAGGCCGAAGAATTGTTGAGATGGTGCACGAGGATTTGAAAATGTCCAAAATTCTCACCCGAGAAGCATTTGAGAACGCCATCATCACCAACGCCGCCATAGGCGGTTCTACCAATGCAATTATTCATCTGCTAGCCATCGCTGGGCGCTTAGGGGTAGAGTTAACGTTGGATGATTTTGATCGGCTGGGGCATGATATTCCGCTATTAGTCAATCTGATGCCCTCAGGCAAGTACCTGATGGAGGACTTTTACTACGCCGGTGGCTTGCCGGTGGTACTAAAAGAGCTAAAAGAGTACCTTCACTGGGATGCGATGACGGTAAACGGAAAAACAATCGGTGAAAATTCTGAGGCCGCACCCTGTTACAATGATGAGGTAATTGCCAAGATTGATAGGCCCTTCAAAGAAAAATCAGGTATTGCCGTAGTGAAAGGAAACCTGGCCGAAAACGGGGCGGTTATTAAACCTTCCGCTGCTACTCCAGCTCTCATGAAGCATAGGGGCCCCGCCGCAGTTTTTGAAACTATTGAAGATTACCACGCTCGAATTGATGATCCCGACTTGGACATTGACGAAAATTCGGTGATGGTGTTGAAGCAGGTCGGCCCCAAAGGCTACCCCGGTATGCCGGAAGTAGGTAATTTGGGCTTGCCCAAAAAGCTACTGGAAAAGGGTATTGAGGACATGGTAAGAATTTCTGACGGACGAATGAGCGGAACAGCCTACGGCACAGTTGTACTCCACGTATCCCCAGAATCAGCAGTAGGTGGCAATCTGGCTTTAGTTGAGACTGGAGATATGATTGAACTAGACGTTGAAGCCCGTAAGCTACACCTGGATGTTTCGGATGAAGAACTAGCCGAACGCCGACAGAAGTGGGAAGCCACGAATCTGGGCTACGGACGCGGCTACGCTCAGCTCTATATTGACCATGTACAGCAATCTCACCTAGGGGCTGATTTTGACTTTCTTCGGGGCGGCTCAGGATCAGAAGTGCCCCGTGATTCTCACTAGCTTGCGCTAAATACTTTAATCGGTCTCAGTGTCTGCCACTACCTTCCTGGTATTATCATTTGGCACTCGGTCTACTAGTAAGGCATTGGGGTCGATACCAACTTTACTAGGCTTTTGATCAACAACTACCAAAAAGGTATTATCTTCTTTGGTGATTTTTCGCCGATCAATATAAATCAACTCATCTTCACCTTCTTCATCTTCGGCGTACACCCCAATGTCAATCCAATCATTAATAGGCACTTCGCTTTCGGCACCGAGAGAATCAGCGTAAAACTTCTTGGATGCAGTGGTAAAATTCACCTGATATTTTCCGTTTTCTAGTTCTTGATAGCTAGCCTCTTTCGTTTGATTGCTATAGAGCGTGATGCGCTCAAACAGATCCGTCACAAAAGATTGTAACGAATCAGGGGTAACCGCTCGAAAGTATGTCATTAGTTCCCGAGAAGTAGTGTAAGGTGGTTCTTGATACGCAACTTGTTGAGCGTAATCTTGCAAAGCCTGATTTACCTTTTCTTCGCCGATGTAGTTTTGTAGAGCGTACATCACATTACTGCCCTTCTGATAGTGAATATAGCCCATATTCTCTACCAGCCACAGCGGCACTTCCTTAATCTCTTCTGATCCTCTTGAACGCAGATAATTATCAACTTCGTAGCGTCGGTAATCTCGCACACTCTTCTCGTTCTTTTCTCGCTTCATGACCATCAGAGAAGCGTACTGCGCCATGGTCTCAGATAAAAGAGTCGCCCCCTGTACATCAGCTCCAATGACTTGATGCGCCCACCACTGATGGGCCATCTCGTGTGCGACTACGTGCAGCACCCGGTCGCGGGAGTCTTCATCCTCCAGGTTCTCAATAAAGCCAATGCTTTCTGAATACGGCATTGTACCCGGGAAGGCCTGGGCGAAGGTGGCATAGCGTGGAAACTCGATAATTCGGGCTTGCTTATGCGGATACGGT
Source organism: uncultured Flammeovirgaceae bacterium (assembly GCA_937884755.1). Lineage (GTDB taxonomy): Bacteria > Bacteroidota > Bacteroidia > Cytophagales > Cyclobacteriaceae > Tunicatimonas. The sequence goes on along the minus strand of CAKZYJ010000512.1, from coordinate 148,485 downwards.
CGGAATTCGCGAGAGTAATACTCCAGCGATGCTTTTACTGCTTTGGCCATTCGCTCCACATTATAATCGTGCTCAGGCTGATAGTAAATCTCTACGTCTACATCATTCCAACGGTCGCGAAGCACCTCGTAGCGAGCAGAGATAAATGAGCCGAAGGCTAACACCTGGTTTTCTAATCGATAGTGAAAGTAGCGTTTTCCGTTTTCTTCCCACTCCTTTACTAGTGTTCCAGGAGCTACCGCAATTTGATCGAGCGCGGTGCTCATTACTGTCTCGAAGTGAACCCAATCTGCATCATCAGTAATATAGTTCTGATTCCAAGCTGGTTCGTCGTCAATCAACGGCATCCGATCACGTTTCGGTAAATCATAGTCTTTGCGATCCTGTCGATCAGCAATCTCTCGGCTTTTATCGTAGCCGAAAGAAGGAAGAATTAAACCATTGTTAAAGAAAGTGCCGTTTTTCACTATTTCGGTAATACTACTCCCATTCTCAAATCCACGAGATTCGTAAGCACTATAAACAGTCATCTCCATAGAATCGCCGGGTTGCAATGGCTGAGCCAAACGATAAATCCGGTCGCCCAAAACAGGGTCATCCAATGCAATTTCAGCGGATAGCAATTCAATTTTCTCTAGTGCTACTCCCGTAGAAGAGTAAGTAAAATGCAGAGAGTCAATCGGTTGATTGGTTTTATTTTTTATCACCAGCTCGGTGCGAGCTTTTAGATTCCGCTCGTAGGGTTCTAGATCAATATAGTACTTAGCCGAAGTAAGCCGAGGCTGGGCGATGCCTTCGTGCTGTTTGTACTGACGCTCGTACTCGGCCTGACGTTCTTGTAATGTTTCCGGGTTAATGTAATCGTTAAGTATGTTCGTGTTATAGAAAATAAACCCTCCTACCAAAAGCCATACGCTGGCTATGCCAACCGTGGTGTTTCTTAGCTCGGGAGTGAACCGCCGCTGGGCGATTTGAAGGCGTTTAACAAACTGCGTTTCTTTTCCTCGTATCCAAAACAGAATAGCTCCAATACTCAGCAAACCACAGAATAGCATCCAATATAGCTGAAACCAAAGTGCTCCGGTAAATGATGGTCCGAAACCATTCATATCCGAATAGGTGTAACCTGGATATCCACCAAAAAACAATAGGTTATGATTTACATTCCAAGCCTCTTTAATGACGAACTCTTGAAATAGTAAAAAGGCAACTATGACAAAGTATCCCAAGTATTTATTATTCACCAAAACGTGGATAAATATTGAAAATACGGCGATGTAAATCATGGAAACCCACTCTATACCCATGTCTATCAGGTACACATCCAGCTGGATTCGGGTATATCCATTCATCAATTGAACCAACACTCCGCAGGCGATACTGATCAAAAACACAATTGCAATCAGGCCTATGAGACTGATGATCTTCGCCAGATACATGATCCAATCCGGATAGGCGTAGGCATCGTAGAAAGTTTCCATCTGAGCATCCCGTTCTTTCCACACCAATACTCCACTGTAGTAGATGATGATGGCGTATATGAAAATGAATAATGCCCCCTCTAGGGTACCCAGCACATTGTAGGTCACTGGGTAGTTTACAACGTCTCCAGCCGCTGAAGTCACATACCATAGATTAGATAACGTATTTACTAACCCAACAAGGAGTATAATGATAAATGGGGTACTGCTTACTGTACCCAGAAAGTCTATTTTTATTTGATTGATAAACTGTTGCCACCGGGCTCCTCGGCCATATTCTAAGGTGGCTGAAGGCAATGCTTCTAATTGAACGAAGCTTGGTTTAACCTCAGCAGGCTGTTCAACAGTAGTGGTTTTACGACGACGGCTACGGCCTGAGAAACTAAAAGATACGTACGTCACGAATAGAACAGCTAATGCGACACCAGTCCAGAGTAAACGGTTTAACAGCACGTAGCCCGACAGGCTGACGGTCAGGGTATTTTTATCGGCTACGGTCCAATACTTAGTAGCAATATTATAAGTACGAATAGCGAATGGATCAAGCATCATTCCCAGCGTTTCGTTATCCAAATCGCCGACAACAATCAAGGACACTATGTAAAGAACCAACAGGACAATTGAGCCGATGAAAGAAACAATAGTACTTCGAAAAGAAGCGGCTAAAGCAAAAACTACGGCAGCGACCAACAGTGTATTGGGCAAAATAAAAATGAGTAAGCTATTCAGATAGGCTTGAGGCATAAACGGACCGATTAGTTCGGGTTCCATCCAGGGCATAGCACTTCCAACAATTATCCCCGCAAACACTCCTAGAAACGGAACTATGGCGGCTAGGTATCCTCCTAGAAATCGGCCAAAAAGGAAGCTGCCCTTCTTAACTGGGGTTGAAAATAAGATTTGATCGTATTTGTGATGGAAATCCCGTAGAGCTGCACTGTTTATAAATGCAGTAACCAAAACTATCCCCAATATGCTGATAACAGCTGTATACTGAGCAATAACATAAGGTGCATTCTTGTTAATGTTTCCAGTATCTCCCCCGATAGTTACACTATCGCTTGCTACCGCACCAAACACCAATAATCCTAAAATCAGGAAAAAGATGTACACCATATATTGGGTGAAGTGCTGGCGCAGCTCAAAGGCAAAAATTTCTTTAAACATAGTTGTTGAATTTTAAGGGAGATATTACAATTGAGCAGCGCTAACCCCCATTATTTTAGTAAAGAACACATCTTCCAGATCGGCTTCCACCGGACTAAATGCCGGGATGGGTTCTTCGCTATGGACGTGAATTCGGGTTTTGCCAGTCACCAGCTTACTGGATATTACCGTATATTTTTGCTGATATTCCTCCATCTCTGCCTTCTCTATGGTTCGCTCGTAGATCAGCCCATCTAGCGAGTCTACCGCTAGCTGCGGCGAACCGGAAAACAGCACTTCCCCTTCGTGGATTATCGCCATATCGGAACATAGCTCCTTCACATCGTCTACAATATGAGTAGACAAGATCACGATCACGTTTTCCCCAATTTCTGATAGTAAGTTGTAAAAGCGGTTTCGTTCACCAGGATCAAGTCCAGCAGTAGGCTCATCCACAATAATCAACTTGGGTTCTCCCAATAATGCCTGGGCAATACCGAACCGCTGCCGCATCCCCCCCGAATAACTACTGACGCTTTTTTTCCGATGATCTTTTAAGTTAACGCGCTCCAACATGGCATCAACTAACGTATTGCGTTCGTGCTTATCGATAATGCCTTTAAGTACAGCCATATGGTCAAGCAACTTCTGGGCACTAATCCGAGGATACACGCCAAATTCTTGGGGTAAATAACCCAGAACTCTACGCAGAGCCACTTTGTCTTCCAGTACGTTAATATCACCCAGTTGAATATCTCCACTATCGGCTTCCTGAAGGGTGGCTACGGTACGCATTAGCGTTGACTTTCCGGCGCCGTTTGGGCCTAATAAACCGAACATTCCTTTGTTGATGGTAAGTGACACGTTTTTCAACGCCGCCACCCCATTAGGATAAGTTTTCGTGAGATTTTTAATCGTAAGTTGCATGATATTAATTGACGGTAGAAAATGGATAATTGAAAGTGAACAAACTCGTGCACGATTGCATCACCTGGTTTGGTATATATTTCCCATAATTGTAAGGGAAAATGATGCGATACTATCGCGCCCTAGATAAGATGTAATAGCGGATTCAAATAGCTACAGACTCTTGAAATTTACCTCGAGAGTCTGTAACCAAGAGCTAAATTTACTCAGCTTGGGCTACCTTCTCTCCCAAAATAGTGACTAAATTCACAATCTTTTTCTGCGTGCTACTATCCATGTAGTCTGTATCTCGAATTTTTCCAATACGAATACTGCGGCTGTAGAATTCTAGTGCCTGCTCAGGTTGGTCGGTTGCTAGGCTATCGCCTTGTGCAATCAGGTTGGCAACCTCTTTTCGGGTCTTTTCCTCACCTATCTGTTTTACTAAAGCCACAATTTTGATCTCAGTAGCTTCATCAGTATAATCAGGATCAATCATTCTTCCTTCTCGTATGCTTCGGCTGTAGTGCTCTAGAGCAAGTTCAGCCTGCCCAAGTTGAACGAAACGGTCTCCTAGAGCAATAAGACCGCTAATACTTTCAGGAATAGTAAATCCGGTACTTACAGGTTGTGACTGAACTTGAATATGAGAACTTATATCGTCTGCTTGAGCGAAGAAAGCAGTTACGGTAAGAATGGAAATTATAAAGATTCGGGTGAATGAATTATTTAGCTTTTTCATGATAAATGGTTTTTTGGTATGTTAAAAGTACAGCGGCTTAAGTGCCATTTGCATGATCCAAAGGTGCAGCTTAGCCCTAACAGGACGAAAAAATAGTGACGAAAGGGGCGAAAAGAGGACAAACGAAGTATATTTCATGACCAACGACGTTCGTCATTCACTTTTGGCAACCATCGTATAATCTGGTTACTTTGCAGCATGGCGAAGTTCAAAGACATAGCGTTTGCCCCTATTGCGTACCAATTAGCTCTCTGGTTCATTCTAGCAGTGGGTATATTTCTTACCCTTCGCCCGGCCGAACTACCAACGGTTGACTTACTAGTTTTCGGGCAAATTATTTTAGGGCTTTTGCCCCTAGCTGCCGCTGTCTACGCCAACCACTACTTATTGGTTCCTCAATTTCTACAAAAGCAGAAGCATAGTTTTTACGGGGCAACCCTGACTGCCGTAATCACTCTCACCGCAGGAATTGACTGGTTTTATCCGTATTTTCCGTATCCCCAGTCTTCTTTTATTTCACTGTGGGGGCTGCATCTGCTATTATTACTGGCGGCTATGAGTTTATTCCTTATCCGTAAGTTTGCGTTTCATCAGCAGCGGGAATTTGAACTATTGCTCCGGCAGAATGAGATGGAGATGCAATTGCTTCGCAGCCAGATGAATCCGCACTTTTTGTTCAATGCTCTTAACAGTATTTATTCCTATGCCCTGGAAGGTTCGGAGCGGGCTGCCGATCTGATTATTGAGCTTTCTCAGCTTACACGCTACCAACTAGAAAGCTCCCGAAAAGGAATGTTACCGTTAGCCGACGAAATAGAATTTCTCCATAATTTTCTATCGCTGGAAGAAACCCGCTACGGCCAGCGCTGTACCATTGACTTTCAGATTAATGGTGACGATGATGGCTATCTGGTACCACCTATGTTGCTCATTCCTTTTGTAGAAAATGCGTTTAAGCACGGGGTAGCCACTACCAATGAAAGAAGCTTCGTGAATGTGCGGATTGATATTGCTCAAGGAAGGCTCCAGATGATTGTTATCAATAGCATACCGAAAAAAGCTACTCGCACGGTTTCCTCTACCTGGACCGGACTAGCCAATACCCGAAAACGACTGCAATTGGTTTACCCAGGAAAGCATTACCTGGATATTGTCCGCCAGCCGGATACGTATCAAGTTACCTTATTTGTGAATTTATGAAGCTGAAATGTTTAGTGGTGGATGATGAGCCTCGCGCTCACGTAGTCCTGAAAAATTATATAGAAAAAATAGCTGATCTGGAAATAGTGCATAGCACAACCAGTTCGGTAGAAGCCTTCAGCTATCTGCAAAACAACCCCGTTGACTTGCTCTTTCTCGACATTGAGATGCCCGAACTCACGGGTTTAGAACTGTTGGAAGCCTTACAAAACCCACCCAAAGTCATCATTACCTCAGCCCACTCCGAATTTGCGGTAGACAGTTACAATTTCAATGTGACAGACTATCTGCTAAAACCGATTCCCTTCAACCGCTTTTTGAAATCGGTCAATAAAGTACTGCACCAGTACTCTCCGCCAGCCGCTACGGATGACCCCGAAACTACGGCTCCCACTCAGGATCATTTCTTTGTAAAAGAAGACGGAATAAGTAAACGAATTGATTATGCTAACCTACTGTATGTCAACAGTTTTGGCAACTACGTTCGTATCTATACTACCAAGGGAAAACACATGATTGCCGACACCATGAAACACATGGAAGAAACCCTACCCAGAGAGCGGTTTCAGCGAATTCATAAGTCTTACATCATCAACCTAAGTAAAGTAGATCAAGCCCACGGGAAGATGGTGACAATAAATGAACAAGAGTTACCCGTTGGAAATGCCTACCGGCAACTGCTACTAGAGCGCTTAGGTAGTTAGTCTATCTCTTTTCAGTATTGCCCCTATTGCTGAATAAAAAAGTAGCTAGCTGGTTAAAAATTTTTGGCATATTAAGAATTCATCAGTACAGTATAGAGTCTCCAAGCAGTAATAAGGCTAGGTTAGCTAACATGGGCCCCTGGGAAAGGTCAATCTAATAAACAACCTAAAAATAATGCATCCTATGAAATCTGTTAGAGACAACATCGTCTAGACCCCGGTGATAGCTAAAAATACAGTAACCGAACTATTAAACTCAATTGACGAAGATCAGGCTAAATAACTACTTTTTTGCTTTGGGTAAAGGTAAATCAAACAGTGGCTCCCCCATTAGGTACCCATATTTGGTTAGAAATTCGTCGGTTCGATAAAGTGTCTCTAGAAAATAAAGATTTTCGGGTTGACGCCCAACATTAAAAAAACCATGCTTCTGATCCGGGTAGGTATACACTGTATGCTCTACTCCCAGATTAGTCAATTCCTGCTGTAATTCGGTAATATTTGATAGAGGAACTGTAGTATCTTCCTCTCCATGGAATATCACCAACGGTGGCATAGTTAACGATAGGTGGTGAAAGGGGGAGGCATTGATTGAATCCTTACCTAACGAATTACTACCGAAACCAGCGGAAGTTGTATTTACTACCGGATTATATAAAACTAATGCTTTAGGAGAATAGTCTAATTTTTCATCGTCGAATCGATCAATCAACGCAGTACAAAGCGCCAGATGACCACCGGCTGAGCCACCACCAGCGGCAATCATACTGAAATCTACACCTAATTCATCTGCGTGAGCGGCTAGATAGTTCAATGCTTGCCTGGCATCCTGTATAGCTTCAATGGGGGTAGTTCCGTGTTGTTTTTTCACCCGGTAATCAGCCGTAACTGCAATCATGCCTCTACTTGCCAAATACTTGCTGTGCGGCGCAAAGTGACTATGACTTCCACCTGACCATCCTCCCCCAAAGAAGAAAAGAATGGCTGGTAGTGGTTGACTTCTAGTTTGTTGCGGATAATATAGGTGCAGCTTCAGTTCGGCTTGAGGAGTTGATTTGTAGACTACCTCTCGAAGCTGATAGTGAGAAGTATCAAATGGAAAAGGATCAGTATCTTGTGCCTGAATCTGGTGAACAAAGGCCAAATTGAAGATCAGAAAAATGGGAAAAATACCTTTCATAGGGAAATGACGAATGATTGAGGAAACATAAATGTAGGACAAGTTTGTTACTTTAGTATCAGAATACACGACAATCTGTATTTTTGCACTTTGAAGATTTTTATCACTTTTTAACTATCCTTTCCCTATGGCATTTGATCTGGATATGATTAAAGACGTTTACTCCAAGTTAGGAGACCGCGTCTCTAAAGCCCGCGACATTGTAGGGCGACCATTAACCTTAGCTGAAAAAATTCTCTACAGCCACCTTTATCAGGGTGACCCAACCGAAGCCTACGAACGGGGAGGTTCATACGTAGATTTCAAACCCGACCGCGTAGCGATGCAGGACGCCACTGCCCAAATGGCACTGTTGCAATTCATGCAAGCGGGTAAAGATAAAACTGCCGTTCCTTCCACTGTACACTGCGACCACCTGATTCAGGCGGAAGTGGGTGCCGAGGAATATTTGGATAATGCCACTACGACCAACAAAGAGGTTTACGATTTTCTTTCTTCTGTTTCCAACAAGTACGGTATCGGCTTCTGGAAGCCCGGTGCGGGAATTATCCACCAAGTGGTGCTAGAAAACTACGCCTTCCCGGGAGGAATGATGATCGGTACTGACTCCCACACTCCTAATGCTGGTGGTCTGGGGATGGTCGCTATTGGAGTTGGCGGAGCTGATGCAGTAGATGTGATGGCTGGAATGCCCTGGGAGCTAAAAATGCCTAAGCTTATTGGTGTGAAGCTTACCGGACGATTAAGCGGGTGGACATCGGCCAAAGATGTTATTCTCAAAGTAGCCGGGATTTTAACCGTGAAAGGTGGAACCGGGGCTATTGTAGAGTACTTTGGTGAAGGAGCTGATGCAATCTCTTGTACTGGCAAAGGAACCATCTGCAATATGGGAGCTGAAATTGGAGCCACCACTTCCCTATTCCACTATTCCCATAAAATGAAGGATTATCTGGAAGCCACGGAACGCGCTGATATAGCAGCCGAGGCTGAGAAAGTGAAAGAACACCTGCGGGCTGATCAAGAAGTAATAGATAATCCCGATGAATACTTTGATCGGGTCATTGAGATCAACTTATCGGAACTGGAGCCGCACGTAAATGGTCCATTTACTCCCGATTTAGCCTGGCCCATATCCAAGTTAGCCGAAGCGGCTACCGAACACGATTGGCCAGAGGAAATTGAAGTAGGGCTGATTGGTTCTTGCACCAACTCGTCTTACGAAGATATTACCCGTTCAGCCTCCATTGCCCAGCAAGCTGCTGATAAAAACCTAAAAGCCAAATCCGAATTCACTATCACTCCCGGTTCCGAACAAGTTCGTTACACCGCTGAGCGAGACGGATTACTGAATGTGTTCGATAGCATTGGCGGGGTGGTACTAGCAAATGCCTGCGGACCCTGTATTGGTCAATGGGCTCGTCACAGCAACGATCCAGATCGTAAGAATACAATTGTCACATCCTTTAACCGGAATTTCGCTAAGCGCAATGACGGTAACCCGAACACCCACTCGTTTGTGACCTCGCCCGAGCTTACAACGGCATTGGCTATTGCCGGAACACTGAAGTTTAATCCACTGAAGGATAAGCTTACCAATGAAGATGGAGATGAAGTAATGCTTGAAGAGCCACAGGGTATTGAACTGCCTCCTAATGGGTTTGGGGTTGAAGATGCCGGTTATCAGCCTCCTGCTGAAGACGGCAGCAATGTTAATGTAGTGGTTAGAGAAGATTCTGAAAGACTGCAAATTTTGACTCCGTTTGACGGTTGGGACGGAGATAATATCACTGGAATGCGACTGCTCCTGAAAGCCTACGGCAAATGTACTACCGACCATATTTCTATGGCAGGCCCTTGGTTGCGCTTCCGCGGACACTTGGATAATATTTCTAACAACTGCTTCATCGGGGCAATCAATGCCTACAACAAAGAAGCTAATAGTGTAAAAAGCCAATTAACCGGAGAATACGGCGAAGTACCCGCTACAGCCCGTGCCTACAAAGCCGAAGGCATTCCTCAAATTGTAGTGGGTGACGATAACTACGGTGAAGGATCTTCTCGGGAGCACGCCGCCATGGAACCTCGTCATTTAGGTGTTCGGATTGTACTGGTAAAATCCTTCGCTCGAATCCACGAAACCAATCTTAAGAAGCAAGGTATTCTGGCACTTACCTTTGCCAATCCAAGTGATTATGATAAGGTGCAGGAAGATGATACCGTGGAAACGGTAGATCTAGACCAGTTTGCCCCCGATAAGCAAGTCACGCTGAAATTCAAGCATGCTGATGGATCAGAGGATCTGATTAAGACCAATCATACCTACAATGAAAATCAGATAGAATGGTTTAAATCTGGTTCAGCGTTGAATCTAATTCGAAAGCTGGAAGGCAAATCTTAACCATTTATTTGTTCCCGATCTTAAAGCCGTATTCTGAGGAGTACGGCTTTTTTAATTATCGCTAGTATCTATTTTGCTTTGCCTTATTCTCTTTCTATTCATCCAGTGCTTGAATTGAAGGATGGGACAGGCCGTCAGTGTCTCCCTTCACGGGGATAAACTCTAGCGGTGGATAGGATAAAGCTACCTCATCTACATTCTCGCCTTTTAAAAAGCGGATGATAGTAGGAACAGCTTCGGGATGAGTAAATACCTGTTCGTGCCCAGCATTATTAACGATAATATGGTTACTGTTGGAGAACCCCCAGCGTACTTCTTCCGCTTGGTAAGGCGGCGTATTAAAATCTAATGTGCCACTCATGAACAAAGTGGGAATATTGCTTACCATCGGTGCACGGAACTCCTCACCCAAATCAGGGTGTGGCCAATTATCGTTCATCAAAACAGCAAGAATAATATCTTGAAATGGGCTCTTCGTTAACTCCTCTTCTATTCTTTCTAATCGACTCGGACTGGTGCCAGAGGCTAAATCCATGGTTATACTCATGCCCTGTACTCCGTAAAAGTTTCCGATACGTTTCTGTACAAACCATCGTAACAGAGAATAATCACCTTGATCAATACTGTATAGTAAACGAGGCAAAACCGGAATATCCGAAGCATCACCCATATCAATAAGTAAAATCAAGTTTAGCCCAAAAGAACCGACCTTTACTTGCATAGGTTCATCCGTAAGGGGCGAAGCAATTTCTAGTTCAGCCGGATTTTCATCCAGAGAACGAATAACGCGTCGATACAAATCCATCAAATCCGGTACTGACTGACTCACCTTCAGGTCGGCCTGAGCCATCAGCGCAATCTTTTGAAGCTGGGTATCCATAGAAGAAGGCAGCTTAAGGGCGTGGTTAAACCCTTCTACCCCAACCAACACAGCGTTCTTTGCGTGCGAGCTAAAGTATTTCATATAGGTTAGCCCTAGGTGGGTTCCGTAGCTAAACCCTAGTAACGAGAATTGCTCGTAGGATAAAGCTTGTCGCAAATCATCTATATCCTGGGCACTCTCGAGAGTAGTATATCCGTGTAAATCTACTCCCCGCTGCTCAAAATCAGCTAAAGCTTTTTGACTCAGTCCCTCAAAATATTTTTCTCTGCCTGCTGCATCGGCGAGAATATCAACTGGAATGCCTTCCTGATGAATATAAAGCACGCGCTGAGTCCCTTCTCCAGTTCCTCGTTGATCGAGCAGAATAACATCGCTTATCTCGAGAAAGGGCAGCCACTTTTCCAGATAGTAGGGATCTCCCGCTTGCCAGATGCAACTACCCCCAGGGCCTCCCTCTAGGTAAACCAAAGGTACTTGAGGATCGGGATTGGTACTTTTCAGTTGGATAAAATGAATGGAAATATCTTCCGAATCAGGGTTAGCTCGATTTTCTGGCACTTTCAGACTTCCGACAATGGCATCAATAACTATCACCGATTCGCTTGTATAGGTTCGACTCTCAGTAGTTAAACGATTATCTTGGTTTTGAGCACTTACAAGATGAGTGGTTAGCCCCAGGATGAGGCTCAGTAATACGCGTTTCATATTTTTTTTCTCCAATGATAGGGTTACTGACAGTATCACTGATAGAAAGTAGACCAGTAGCTAAAAACAGGGGATAGACAAAGAGGTTAATCCTACGCATAGCATTCATCTACTGGTGCTTATAATTCGGACGGAGATACCGATTATTTGTCGACCTTCTCTAACCAACACTAGTTTTTTCATTATTTTTTGGGTATGGAAAAGGAAAACCATGTCATCGATCAGCTTTTACAGAATCGCTGGTTGATGCATTTTTTATTCTGGGTCAGTTTATTGATCACGGCTCCTTTTACTTCCACTCAGGGTATGGATGAAATGAAAGAAGCCTTCTTTTTTCGGGCGGTTGGAATCCCCATCAAAGTGATAGCGACTTATTTGTTGGTCTACTTTCAAATCCCTCATCTCCTACAGAAAAGGAAATATATTCAGTTTTTTCTCAGCTTAGCCGTTAGCATTATATGCTTTACAATTTTGTATCGCTTCAACAATATTCATATTGCCGAAAGGCTGGCCTATCCACAGGAGCCGAGAGAGTCACTGGGACAAATTATTCAGGAGTTTGAGTTAACCGTACTGGGATATTTCGGAAGCGTATACTCCGTTACGTTTCTATTTTTGTTCATCAAAATGATTAAAGATCGAGGCATAGAGAAGCAAAAGATTGAGATGCTTAAGCAAGAGAAAGCTAATGCCGAACTTAATTTTCTGAAAGCTCAGATTCATCCCCACTTTCTGTTTAATACTCTTAATAATCTTTACGCACTGACTCTGGAAAAATCAGACCGGGCTCCCGAGGTTGTAGCCAAACTCGCCGAAATACTGGATTATATGCTTTATCGGTGCCAGGACGAGAAGGTTGCTGTCAGCCAGGAAATTGCCCTAATAGAGCACTATATTGATTTAGAAAAATTGCGATACGGTGATCGGCTTACGTTAGATTTTACTTACTCGGTGGACAATCCACAAACGCCAATTGCTCCACTTATTCTAATTTCCATTGTTGAGAATGCGTTTAAGCATGGTGTTAGTGGAGTTATTGGCCCAGCTTCTGTTTCTATCTCGCTAGAAGTGAAAGAAGAGAATCTGCATTTCCGGGTACATAATACCAAACCGGATATTAGTCAAGATGATGAGCAGAATTATAAAAAGGGAATTGGGGTTAAAAATGCTCAGCGACAGCTAGATTTGCTTTATCCGAACCAGTACAAGTGGCGAGTAGAAGAGCAAAAAGACACCTACGAAGTGAATCTTAGTCTATGACAAACGATAGTAAAATTAATTGCCTAGTCGTAGATGACGAACCCTTAGCGGCAAATTTATTAAAAAGGCATATTGACCAATTCCCTCAACTTCATTTGGTAGCTACTTGCGAAAATGCAATAGAAGCCCTCAATTGGTTCCAGAAAGAATCTATAGACTTACTGTTCTTAGATATCCAAATGCCCGGTATTGACGGCATGAAGTTCGCCCGATCACTACAACATTCACCTAGTATTATTTTTACCACTGCTTATCGTGATTATGCCGTAGAAAGTTACGAACTGGACGTGGTGGATTACTTGCTTAAACCAATCACCATTGAGCGTTTTTTTAAATCGATTAGCAAGTATCTAAATCAAGTAGAAAATTCTGAGTCTTCTCAAGTTTCGGTTGAGGAAGCAGGTATGGATATTTTAGATCAGTTTATGTACGTGAACACTAATCGCAAGTTTGTAAAAGTATTGTTTAATGAGGTTTTGTACGTTGAAAGCCTAAAAGACTACGTAAGTATCTATCTTCCAGAACAGCGTATTGTAACCAAAGACAAGATTAGCGAGTTCGAGAGCAAACTCCCTAGCTATTTTCTACGAATACACCGTTCTTACCTAGTAAACACCCAAAAAATTACTGCCTACACTAAGCATGACATTGAAATTGGCGAAAAAGAGATTCCAATCGGAGTATCCTATAAGCGAGAAGTGATCGAGTTTTTACAAAGAAGCGGTATAAAGTAGTGATCGTCAATATTCTCGATTCTTCCTCACTCCTCCATTAACTTTTTCAAAATATCTTGGGCTGCCTTCGCGATAACCGTACCAGGGCCAAATACTCCTAGTACTCCTAGATTGTAGAGAAAATCATAGTCATTGGGTGGGATGACTCCTCCGACGATGATTCCAATATCATCACGATCAATCTTTTTCAACTCCTGCATTAGTTCCGGCACCAAGGCTTTATGAGCTCCGGCCAGACTTGATATTCCTACAACGTGAACATCGTTCTCAGCGGCTTGTCGAGCCACTTCTTCGGGAGTTTGGAATAAAGGGCCAATATCAACATCAAAGCCCAGATCGGCAAAACTGGTGGCAATAACCTTGGCCCCACGGTCGTGACCATCCTGTCCCATTTTGGCTACTAAAATTCGGGGGCGTCGGCCATCCAATTCAGCAAACTTATCTGAGAGGTTGCGAGCATTTATAAAATCTTCGTTCATGGCAATTTCTTTAGCGTAGACACCCCGCACGGTTTGGGTAGTGGCTTGGTAGCGACCAAAAGCTTTTTCCATTGCAGATGAAATTTCACCTAGCGTGGCCCGTGCTCGGGCTGCCTCCACAGCTAACTCCAGAAGGTTACCCTTCCCGGAACTAGCTACACCTTCCAATGCTTTCAACTTACTATTTACGAGCTTATTATACCTACTTTCTTTAATCTTTACTATACGTTGAACTTGCTCCCGTCTGACCTTTTCATTATCCACCTCAAGCACATCAAATGCTGAGCTTCCGTCACCTCTTTCTCCAACTCTGAATCGGTTTACCCCTACAATTACCTCTTCACCAGCATCAATCCTGGCCTGCTTTTTAGCAGCGGCCTCTTCAATTCTTAATTTCGGAATTCCCTGCTCAATCGCTTTAGCCATTCCGCCTAAAGATTTTATTTCTTCCAGATGTGCCCAGGCTTTTGTTACCAGCGAATCAGTCAGAGATTCGAGATAATAGGAGCCCCCAAATGGGTCGATGACCGGGGTAATAGTCTGTTCTTCCTGTAGGAATAATTGCGTATTACGGGCAATGCGTGCCGAAAAATCAGTAGGAAGTGCAATAGCCTCATCCAGAGAATTAGTATGCAACGATTGAGTTCCACCAAAAACGGCCGCCATTGCTTCAATACAAGTACGGGCTACGTTGTTAAAGGGGTCTTGCTCGGTAAGACTGTAGCCCGAAGTCTGGCAATGGGTACGTAGCGCCATCGACTTTGGGTTCTGAGGATTAAATTGCTTTATGAGTTTTGCCCACAATAATCGCCCAGCCCTCAGTTTAGCTATCTCCATGAAGAAGTTCATGCCAATACCCCAGAAGAAAGATAGCCTCGGGGCAAAATCATCAATACCAAGTCCGGCTTTTAATCCGGTCTGAACATACTCCAATCCGTCGGCTAAAGTATAGGCTAACTCTAGATCAGCAGGTGCCCCCGCTTCGTGCATATGATAACCACTAATACTGATGGAATTAAATTTGGGCATGTGCTCTGCCGTGTAAGAAAAAATATCAGCAATAATTTGCAATGAAGGTGCTGGAGGATAGATATAGGTATTCCTAACCATAAACTCCTTCAGTATATCGTTCTGAATCGTGCCTTTTAACTGATGAGGCTTAACTCCCTGTTCTTCAGCCGCCACAATGTAGAAGGCCATCACCGGAATTACCGCACCATTCATAGTCATTGAAACCGACATCTGATCAAGTGGAATCTGATCAAACAGAATTTTCATATCCTCTACCGTATCAATGGCTACCCCTGCTTTGCCAACGTCACCGGTTACCCGAGGATGGTCTGAGTCATAGCCTCGGTGAGTAGGTAGATCAAACGCTACGGAAAGTCCTCGCTGTCCTGCGGCTAAATTTCTTCGGTAAAATGCGTTGGATTCGGTAGCTGTTGAGAACCCAGCGTACTGTCGTATAGTCCAAGGCTTAGTTACGTACATGGAAGCATATGGTCCCCGCAGATAGGGAGGAATACCAGCTACAAAATCAAGGTGTCGTGCTGATTCTAAATCTTTATTCGTATAAACCCCTTTGACTTTAATGTTCTCAGCAGAGGTCCATTCAAAATCACTATTACCGCTGTTTATTTCTAAACTTTTGGGTGAATATTGGCTAAAATCAGGTTTCATGGCTAGTGGTTTTTTGTACAGTCTCTAACAGTGGATTTAAATCAGACGTTGGGCCGAGCACACCACTTAAAAGTTTATTCTCAACTAGACGGGATAGTTCGCTCAAAGAACCCACTGCAAAGACTGGCTCTTCTGCTATGCGATTAGAAGACAGGAAATCAGCCGCTTGATTCAAGTACCATTCATCGTCAGCACAAATGATGAAAAAATCCGAGTCGGAAAATCTTTCGTTCGTTGCCTTCGAGCTATTGACAACCTGATGAATAACTCCAAAGCTATTTAGTATATCACTTACAAAAGATATTCTTGCGCTAATAATAGAATTTTTCCCTGTAATTGGGACGATAATCTTGGCGTGTGAAATACTTTGGGATACTAACTGGGTGAATTTTAGTCTAATTTCTTCCCATTGATTGGTTAAGGAAAAATGTTGAAAAGACGAATTGACGACTGATTGGTCTATTTTTTCTTCCCCATTAACATACCGAGTAACCCCTACTCTCTTCTTATTCTGCTTAAGGAATTGTTGCTTTCTTTGATTCCTACCATCAGAGACTAATGCCTTACCTTTTGAATTAAAATAACTTTCAATACCACCTTCTTTTTCTATTTCAAGAAAGGTTCGCCAGGCAGAATCTACCAGTTGATTGGTTGCATCTTCTAAGAAGTAAGAACCGTCCACTGGATTAACTACCCGGTGCAAATGACTTTCGTATCGGATTAAGTTTTGAACATTAGCGGCCATTCTCCGACCAAAATCGCTTGTATCTTGGTAATGCAAGTCGTGGGTACGTAGTGTGATGATTTCAGCACCACCTAAGGTTGCGGCCAGCGCTTCCGTGGTGATTCTCAAAAGGTTTTCATCAGGGTCATACAGTGTTTTGTTCAACAAGCCAGAAACTGCTCTGATTTTGATTTCTTTGACATCTATTTGGGATATTTCAAAAGCACCAATTAGGGAGTGTAATAACGTTCTAGCCGCACGAATCTTGACTATATCAATATAAAATTCACCGCTTAGTCCTAAGGCAACTTCAGTATGATCTAAGAGCAATTCTTGGCCCAGACCTAGATCTGTCAACTTATCCCAGTAGTAAGTAATTAAAGAGAGTGTAATAGCTAATTCCTGAGAGACATTAATTCCATGATTCATAAACTCATCCCCTCGGATACCTAAATACTTAACCGAAGCAGCACCAGAAGATTGATTGATAATCTCAGCTAAGCCTTCACAATCAGGAAGCCTGAGTCCACCTTTACCAATTGGATGGGGAAGAATAGAAGGGTAAAATGAGATTCTGGTTGAATAAGTATCTTTTTCTAAGCCGCCAAAATCAGCAACCTGGCCTACATCATCTGATTGGTAAAATACCCCGATAGAGCCCAACCCTTTTAACTGCTGAAGTTTATCCTGATCTAGATGAAGTTCGTAATCCGCAAAATCTAATAAAATATCTTCTGCTCCAAGCTGTTGCCAATCCGTACCCGGTGCGTTCTCTTGCTGACATACGCTAATTATCGGGCGAGAATGTTTGCTTTTATATGGTGTTTTCGGATGATCGGACAATTGGTTTTCAGAATTAATAGCTGAAAGTGATAATCCATCTAAATTAAAGGTAAATGGGAAATTGATAGAATCTATTCTACTAGTCTCCTGATTGGCTTTAGTAACCCAATCTTCGTAGCTGGATGTTTTGAATTCTTCAAACATATTGAGAACCAATGGTTAGTAAAATCGGAGTATTGTTAATAACTATATTTGCTTACAAAAGATACTTATATCCTTTATTTAATGATACTCCCATGTTAAATTAGCTAAGTCTAACATTATCAAATTGTTAAGAAATTTATCGAGAAATAAGTGAGGATTTTAATTGAACATTCAACTAAAAATTTGATTTTAAACCCTTGCAAAAATTTTCAATTTTTTAGCATATAAATTTTTTGTGACATCGCCTTATTTCTGCTAAAATAAGATGCTACACTAAGTTTTTTACTCCATTAATATTGAAAACTAGTGCTTTACAGTAGCTTCTCTCATTAATCTCTTAAAACAGAATCTCACTTTAGTAATGCCAATTTTCAAGCTTCATTTTTGAACTATTCTAATAACTTTTCAAGTCAAGATTGAAGTAATTTTTTTCTTTATTTTTTTTTTCCAAACTTTACTAGTCCCTGCAAATTAATCCTCACTTCATACGTATTAGTTTGTAGCTAAATACAAAAATCCATCATGGCAGACTAATTGCTTATAATGCTCACTACTTATGCGGCCTAACCTCGTACTGATGCAAGAAGATCAGGTTACTGTTTGGAATAATTGTCTAAAAACCATCCGGGAACACGTGGGTGAACAAGCATTTAATACTTGGTTTGCGCCCATCAAGCCACTTAGGTTGGTTAACAATACATTGACCATTCAGGTGCCCAGCCAGTTTTTTTACGAGTGGTTAGAGGAGCATTTTGTGTATATACTACGTAAAGCCATCGATGCCGAAATTGGTCTGGACGGAAAACTGGAATATTCAGTCGTTGTCGACAATGGTGATCGCAAAAATAAGCCGGTCGCTATTAAATTACCTACTGCTCCACCAGATAAAAGGAGTAGAACTAACAAGTACCAACCTCCCCAAAACGACTACAATGGTCCCTTTTCTTTTCCTGATATTGAAGGATTAAAAACTGATACTAACCTAAACGATAAATACAGCTTTGACACCTATATAGAAGGAGACTGTAATCGTCTAGCTCGATCGGCTGGTTACGCGGTAGCCCAGAGTCCGGGAAGCACTTCATTCAACCCTCTAATGATCTACGGTGGGGTCGGTCTAGGCAAAACTCATTTGGTGCAGGCTATTGGAAATGAAATTAAACGTAAGCAAGGCCATAAGTTTGTCGTTTATGTTTCTTCCGAAAAATTCACTAGCCAGTTTATTGAAGCGCTGAAGAATAATAACGTTCAAAAGTTCACCAATTTCTATCTGCAAGTAGAAGCACTTATTCTCGATGATGTTCAGTTCTTGGCCGGCAAAGAAAAGACTCAGGAAATATTCTTCCACATTTTTAATCATCTCCAGCAATCTGGCAAACAAATCATCATGACGAGCGATTGCCCGCCAAGTGATTTACACGGGCTCACCGAACGATTGCTTTCTCGCTTCAAGTGGGGACTGACTGCTGATCTACAAACTCCTGATTTTGAAACCCGGATTGCCATTATCGAGCGCAAACTACAAGCTGAAGGCCTAAATCTACCTTTCGAAGTAGTAGAGTACCTGGCTTACAATGTGGATACGAATATCCGTGAGTTGGAAGGAACGCTGATTTCACTAGTGGCCCACGCTTCATTAGATAAGCAAGAAATATCTCTGAGTTTGGCTAAGAACATTCTGAAGAATATTGTTCAGAATAATGTGCCAGAGGTTGATATTGATCATATCATCAAAACTGTATCCCGCCACTTCAACGTTTCTCTTCCAGATCTAAAGTCTAAGTCCCGTAAGAAAGAAGTCGTAGTACCTCGGCAAATCGCCATGTATTTTGCGAAAGAATATACTCAGCATTCGCTAAAGGCTATTGGCTATCATTTTGGAGGGCGAGATCACGCTACAGTTATCCACGCCTGCCGTTCCGTACAGGAAATGGTTAAAGTAAATGGCAAATTTTCAGCTGAGGTAAAGAACCTACAAAACCAGTTTCAAGGTAAAAAATACTCTCGTTAAGCAGAAGTAAGCTCCAGTATCGCAATCTCAGGCCGAATTCCTAATCGACCGGGGTAACCGATATAACCAAATCCACGGTTTACGTATAATTGCTGGTTATTTTCTTGATAGAGTCCAGCCCACTGTTTGTAGCGGTATTGAACAAAACTCCAACGCAAGTTCCCCCACTCTATGCCTACTTGTCCTCCGTGGGTGTGCCCCGATAGCGTAAGCTCTATGTCCGAATGATTGGGCCGAACCTGGGCATCCCAGTGACTAGGATCGTGCGAGAGCAAAATTCTCGTATCGGCATCGTCTACCCCTCGGTAAGCCTTCTCTAAATTACCATACTGGGCAAAACCACCCGTTCCCCAGTTTTCAACGCCTAAAATCGCCAAGCGGTGGTTGTCAATCTCTAAAATTTTGTTTTGATCTAGCATCAATTTCCATCCCATCAATCGATGAGCCTCTTTTAGATTTGCCAGATTAACTTGTTTTACCTGCCGGGAAGGCCATGAGGTATAGTCTCCGTAATCGTGATTACCTAATATGGAAAAGACGCCCAGCGGAGCAGATAACTTGCTAAAAATTGGTAGGTAGTCTTCAACTTCTGTAGCTTTATTATTTACTAAATCACCGGTAAAAAAAATGAGGTCAGGCTTTTCGGATAACACTATTTCAATTCCGTGCTGGACTGCCTTACGGTTAAAAAAGCTACCCGAATGAATATCCGATAGTTGGGCAATCCGTAGCCCTTCAAAAGCACTTGGTAAACCTTTCATGGGCACCCTCACTCGATGAACCCTATAATCGTGGGCAACTGAGGCTATCCCGTAACTTAGTCCTAAGGCAGGAACCACAGTGGCTACTACCGAAGCAGTTGCCAAAAACTCTGACCGGCTTATGTTTTCTGAAGTATTTCCGTTATCTACAACATCATTCGTAGAAAACTGAGCGTATGCCCACTGTCCCAAACGGACGACGTCATCAATAATCAATACGACACTACCAAAAAATTTAGAAGCGTAGTTCACAAAAATCCATCCGAATAGAAAGGTACGTTGTCCATCTGAGAGCACATTTTTTCCTCCCAGGTTATAAAAAATAAATCCGATCAGTGCCACTAGACTAATTGCCCAGTAAACTGAGTAGATGGTTAAGCGGGTGTTAGAAGAAAAATCAGTAACTAATAACCGAGTGGCCTGAAAGGCGTACCAATCCAATAGAATAAAAATAGCAGCAATAATAAGAATATTCATCATTCTAGACATGTAAAAAAAGCTAAACCCAACCGATATGGCTGGGTTTAGAGACGATACTATTTACAATTTATTTTGCCACTGCTACCTTTTCTTTCTTAAATGCTCGCATTTTGATTTTATCGACGATCAAATACATAACTGGTACTACTACCAAGGTTAAAAAGGTGGCGAAGATCAAGCCGAAAATTACGGTCCAAGCCATGGGTCCCCAGAAATCGGCATTAAACCCTCCGTAGTAAATCTGAGGATCAAAATCGGATAGCATGGTGGCAAAGTTAATATTCAGACCAATAGCTAATGGGATTAGTCCCAAGACGGTAGTGATGGCGGTGAGTAGTACGGGTCTTAAACGTGTCTGACCTCCTTCAACAATACTATTCACGATCTCCTTGTAAGGAAGCATCTCCCCATCTTTTAATCCGAATTCAGCTCGATGACGTTGACGAATTAAGTTGGTATAGTCTATCAGAACTATTGCATTGTTCACTACTACTCCAGCCAGTGAAATAATACCGATGCCGGTCATAATTACGACGAAGTTCATATTGAAAACCACCAACCCGAGAAATACCCCAATAGTACTTAGGAGTACGGACATCATAATAATGAAAGGGGTTGCGATAGAATTAAACTGAGCCACAATAATCAGAAAAATAGTCATCACTGCAATAAACAGCGCTCGCATTAGAAACTGTCCTGATTCCTCTTGCTCTTGTTGCTCACCCGTAAATTTCACTTCGTAGCCTTCCGGAATATCAATGTCATCAAATAGCTCTTTCAGTTGATTATTAATCTCAGTAGCATTATACCCTTCTAGCACATTCGATGAGAGGGTAATTACTCTATCTAAATCTTTTCTTTTTACCGAACCGTAAGTGGATGAATAACTTAAGTCAGCCACAGCCGAAATCGGGATTTGTCGAAGATTACCAAACTTATCGCGGAAGGTAATTTTTTGATTAATCAGCGCATCTACATCATAGCGATATTCATCTTTCAAACGTAGCTGTATAGGATAGTCATCTTCCCCATCTTTAAACTTTGATATTTCACTACCGAACAATGCGGTTCTCAATTCAGTAGCAATGGTAGAAGTCGACAAACCGAATCTACGCGCTTTATCTCGATCAATATTGACAATAAGTTCGGGCTTTCCAGTTTCCAAGTCTGACTTAAGCTCCTCAATACCCTGAATACTCGAGTTCTCTATTTCAGCAATCACGCGTTCGGTGAAGGAAATTAACCCAGCATAATTCTCGGCCGATATTTCTACATTAATTGGTTTACCCACCGGTGGACCTACTGGATTTTCTGCTACGGTTACCTGCACGCCAGGGTATCCACTAACCACTTCCCGAACATCTTCTAGTGCCTGCTTGGTAGAAAGATCTCCTCTAAACTGATAATCAATAAAGGAAACATTGATTCTGGCTTTATTTGGAGTTTCCCCCGGACTCACCCCTTCTTGAGGGTCATTGGTATTCTCTCCTACCTGAGAGATAACGGCTTCTACTATACTATCGTACGGAGTTAATGCTTCGAAGATTCGATCCTCCAATCGATCAGCTAGTGCATTAGTTGTCTCGATATCGGTACCCACGGGTAATTGGACGAACACGTTAAAGTATTCAGGGTCACTCCCCGGAAAGAATTCCACTTTGGGTTGTTTGGCAACCACCAGCATGATTGAAACCACCAGCAAGCCCACCGTTCCGAAAAACACAAAATAGGAATTCTTACCGCGTAAAGCATAGCGTACTGTTTTGGTATACACTCGCTCGAGACGAACCAAGAATGATTCTTGAAACCACTTGATAGCTGGTGATAGAATAAAGACATTAAACGGAATGAGTAAAGCACCAATCATCAGTAAATTGGCAATAGTAAAAATTCCGAGGATGTAGAATAAAACCGCCAATCCTACCAAAACGGCTGTGATAATTAGTAGTCTTCTCTTCTTTCGGGCGGTCATTTCACTCTGCACTTTCATAAACATGGAAGTGAGTACCGGATTTATCACTAGGGCTACAAACAAAGAAGATGATAAAACTATGATCAGGGTGATAGGTAGGTAGCGCATAAACTCCCCAATTAACCCTTGCCAGAATGCCAGCGGTAGAAAAGCGGCTAGCGTGGTTGCCGTAGAAGTTATAATGGGCCAGGCAACCTCTCCTACTCCTTCTTTAGCTGCCTGAACAGGCGAATAGCCCTCCTGCATTAAACGATAAATATTTTCTACCACCACGATACCATTGTCTACCAGCATACCTAGTGCAAGTATCAGGGCAAACAATACCATTAGGTTAATAGTGATTCCGAAGAAACTGAGCAGCATAAAAGACAGAAACATTGAAAGAGGAATAGCTACCCCTACGAAAAGTGCGTTTCTCAAATTTAAGAAGAACATCAAAACCAGAATTACCAAGATAACCCCCATGATGATACTGTTCTCCAGATTGCTTAGCTGCATGCGAGTGTACTTAGACTGATCGTTAGTGATAACAATCTCTAAATCGCCTGGAAATCGGGTGGCTTGGGCTTCTTCCAGCAGCACTTTAATTTTATCGGAAGCATCCAACACATTTTCTCCCTTTCTCTTCACAACTGAGAGTGTAACTACTGGATCTCCGTTGTTGCGGGAATAACTAGTAGCTTCTTCGTAAGTATCCCGAATTTCCGCTACATCACGTAAATAGACAATATCATTTTCCTCGTTTTTAATGATAACATCCTCAAGCTGATCAACTTCCGTGAATTCTCCAATCACCCTCAACGATCGCCTGATCTCATCAGCCTTCAGATTTCCACCTGAAATTGTCACGTTTTCAGCAGCGATGGCTCCCTGAATATCCGAGAAAGTAACTTCCCTAGCATCCATTTTGTATAGGTCAGCATCTACTCTAATCTCGCGCTCTAGTGTCCCACTAAGATTTGCTTCCTGCACCTCTGACATTGCTTCAATCTCATCCTGTAGATATTCACCATAAGACTTAAGCTCGTCGATGTTATAATTTCCCGAAATGTTAATAAACATAAAAGGAAGGTCCTGAATATTTACTTCGAATACATTCGGATCTTGATCCAAATCCGTAGGAAGTTCCCCTTCAGCTTGATCGACCGCGTCTTTCACATCCTGCAAAGCTTTAGATATATCTACGTCCGGGTTAAATTCTACAATTATTGTAGAGTAATCTTGTATAGAAGTTGAGTTAATTTCATCTACCCCGGTTACCCCTTTAATCTCTTTTTCAATAGGACGGGTAATAAGGTTTTCAATATCAACCGGAGAGTTACCCGGATAGGGCGTTCCTACGTAAATAGTCGGGATTACAACCTCGGGAAAATTTTCTTTGGGCATAGAAAAATACGAAGTCACACCCAATACTATAATGATGAAAGTTAGGATGAATACACTCGTACGGTTATTTACGGAAGCAGAGCTTAGTCCAAAATTCCGTACAACTCGTTTTGAATTATCATTTTCTGTCATGACACAAAAATTATTGCAGGTTTGAAGACATTGCAGTAGAACCCGGCTCTTCGTCTACCACGTCAATTCTTACTCCTTCCGCAACTTCGCGAAAGCCTTTGTCAATTATCATTTCGTCACCTTCAAGTCCTTGAGAAATAACCGTTTCATTTTTGTACGTCATACCACGGTCAACGTGCTTTTTGACCGCAATTTTTCCCTCTTCGGCCTTACCTTCAGCAATAAACACGTAATCACCTTTGATATCAGCTAGAATAAGATTGGTAGGAACAACTACCGCATTAGGCTGGCTAAAGTCTTTGATCCTAATAACAGCCAACAGGTTAGGGCGAAGCAAAGCCATATCGTTAGGCAGCCTCACTTCTATTTTGAACGTGCGGTTATTCTCGTTGATCACCTTCCCTACTGAACTGATGGTACTAGCAAGAGTTTTATTGATAGAAGGTAGTGAAACTACGACACTATCGCCTCTCTCAAATTCTCCCAGTAAAGCCTCAGATACATCGGCCTCAATATACATATCCTGTAGGCTTACCAGTCTTATCATAGGTAATCCAGGATGGGCCATTTCTCCTTCTTTCACAAAAACCTCATCGATAGTTCCTGAAAAAGGTGCACGAATAATATAGTTACTGAGTTGAGCCTGCAGAGAAGCTATTCGGCTCTTTAGCGACTCTACTGCATTCTTTGATTCTAAATATTGTAGCTCCGTGCCAATATTCTGATCCCAAAGATTCTTTTGCCGACTAAATCGGGTTTCAGCCAGTTCAAGAGATGTCTGTAACTCCTGAATATTACGACGAATGGTCTCCGCATTTTGCGTCAAAAGTATCTGGTTTTTTTGAACTGACTCACCTTCACTAGCTCTCAGCGAATTTATCATACCCGGAGCTTCAGCACTAATGGTAATATTTCTACGAGAAGTTACCGATCCTCTAACCTCAACAAAATGCTCAAACGTTTTTGAAACTACTGGAATAGTAGTCACTAACGTTGCCTTCTGAGACTGTCGGGCAAAAGTAGGATCTTCCTTTGCTATTTCTTTTTCTAGGGCTGAAATTTGATCCTCCAAAGCTTTAAGCTCCTGTTTATATTGCTTAAGCTCCTGCTTTTTCTGAGCAAGATCAGAGTCATTTCCACCACAAGCAGTTAATAGTATCCCGCTTATTAGGCTTACGATTAGGATTGATCTCATATAGTTATTCTAAATTTAATTTTGTACAAGAATTCCCAGGGCACGTTGTAGCCCAACTTTGGCAATAATTGCGTTATAGAGTGCCTGGAAGTAATTAGTTTGAGCAGAGATTAGTGAGTTCTCGGCATCAATTACTTCAATGTTAGATCCTACACCTTCTTGATATTTAATTTTTGAAACCCGATAAACTTCCTGCGCTAGCTCGTAATTTTCGAGCTGGTTTTCCATTTGCTCCACGCTATTATTTAGATTAACGCGAGCTTGTTCAATTTCTAAATCGATAGAGTTCTGAAGAAAAGAAGATTGGAGTTCAAGCTGTTGCATTTGTACTTTGCTTTTCTGAATGGTATGATACTTTCGTAATCCATCAAAAACTGGTATCGATAAATTTACACCAAATGAACCTAAAGGATTCCAGCGATTCAAATTGGTAATATTAGTAAAATCATCGGTTCCTGTATTGTATCCGTAATTAGCAACCAAAGTAAGCTTTGGTAAGCGCTGCGCTCGAGTATTTCGCATGTCAAGCTGAACTAAGTCTTGATTGATCAGCAGCTGGGCATATTCTGCCCGGTCAGTATAATTAAAACCTTGATCTGCTTCAACTTCCGGATCAAAATCTATTTCCGATAACTTATCGGCTAAAGTAATTTCCTGTTCAATTGGCATACCCATTTGAAATTTGAGCAGCAGCACACTCAGCTTAGAACTACGTTTCACACGATCTAACTCGGTTTTTATATTGTTGAATTGTACAGAAATTCGGTCTACATCAATTTTTTCCACAAAACCATTCTCGTACATCAACTTGGTTTCTCGCAACAAAGTGTCTACCCTTTGCAGGTTACTTAATACCAAGTTTTCCAAGAACTCATCGATAAGAGCGGCATAATAGGCCTTAGTAACTTGCTCAGCTACATCATTTTTGGTAAGTATGTAATCCTGCTCCGACAAATTAACGAAAGTACGAGCAGCTGCCAACCCCACAAAATATGATCCATCAAAAATCATTTGAGAGGCAGAAATTCCAGCATTGGCTTCATTTCTTATACCTAGATTAAGTTCTACTTCTTCATCGCCCGGTTGGCCAAATGCAGCACCGGCTTCGGCTGGAAGATAAATGGTAGGAACCGCAAAATTGTTGTTATACACAACTGCCAAGTCAACCTGAGGAAGTCCCTGAGCCTTCGTGATTCCAACTTCTGCTTGGGCAATGGTCTTTTCTAAATCAGCTATTTTGATATTTTCGCTGTTCTGGTAAGCATAAGTCAGGCATTCATCTAAAGTTAATGGAGCGGTGACATCAATCTCCTGAGTTTGTGCTAGTATATTGCTTACTGTGAAAAGGCACAAAAGTATTGATAGCTTAATTTTTTTCGTCAGCATTAGTTACAAGTGTTTCTGAATACGATTCAAAGAGTTGTTTACCAGATTGGGTTAATAAACCATAGAAAAAGTTTTCAAATAGCTGCATCTGTACTTCAGTCAAATCAAATTCATCCTTTGGAAAAACTTGACCATCAAAACCAAGGTGGATTTGCTCTATACGAAGTTTAGCGAGGATTTTTGGGTTTAGATTAGATCGAAAGTGCCCTTCGGCCATCCCCCTCTCAATAGAATCTTCAACGTTCTTAATAAATACAGAATCTTTAAAATCAAGATATATCTTCCATGCTTCCTTATGATATTTCTGAATATCGAAGAGAGCAGATGGGTTAATATTTACAATATGATGGCGGATGTAATGAGTTAGTAAATGCAGTTCGTGAATGGCATTTTTGGCGTTCTTGCGGATTTCATCAAGCAACTCTTTCTCGCGCTTTAAAATTCGCCAGGTGGTTTGACAAACCACTTCATCTTTATCATTAAAATGCTGGTATATAGTCTTTTTAGATATTCCGAGCTGCTTGGCAATGTCATCCATCGTCACACTACGAATCCCAAAACTCATGAATAACTTCTCCGCGGCCTCGGCAATCTGCTCTTTATTTTCCAACTAAATAGCGGGTTAATAATACTAAGGAAACTTTATAATTACTGTCAGTTTCCTACGGATACGAAAAGCAGGTTTGGAGGTTTAAAAAATCCGAGAAAATTTGATAAAATTATTTTAAAGCGTTAAAAGGGTAAGAGTATATTTTGACAACCTGGATTACAATTAACAGAACATCAGGATGATAGTATCACTTAACTTTCTTTGTACTTTTACCTTTATGGGTCATCTCAAATAGATCAAATGAGAACAGATAAGCACAAGATAATTGAAGACTGTGTTGAGTATGTACTAGATTGCCTTCATAAAAAGCGAATGGAGTGTAAGTAGACTCCGGTTTAGCCATGTTGGTATGCCCCCAAGTATACCTTAGGTCAACTGAAAGCCATTGATGCTTAATGGGAACCATTAATCCGCCGCTAATATCTAACCCTAGTTGAAACCTATTTGGCTGAGAAACCAGAAAGACCTCACGGCTACTAGCCGCCCCATCTGAGAACCTTAGTGTATAGTCTAGTGGGTCAAAAGTTTCGTAAATTTCGTAAAGCTCCGGAAGATTTGCTCTTCCATTACTTTTTAACCAATATTTAATATTTGGCCCAAGTCCTCCGTAGTATTTGAATCTATCGTTTCCGAAGACTACTCGCAGAGCAATCGGTACACCAACGTAGTGATGATATTCTCTGAAGTTAGTTTGCTCGTTCTCACCAGTGATCTTCTTACCCTCTTGACCATAATACAAGTCATGGGAAAGTGCAAATTTGGAACTTGCCTGCCATATTGTAGTAATACCAGTTTGAAACCCAGGCATGAAGTGTATTGTATGACGGTTCTTGAACTCTGAGTCATCATACAGTGGAGCAGAAATACTCCCTCCAACCATAGGTCCCACCATTAGCTTTTGTGCCAAGATTACAGGCGAAAAACCGACAAAGAAAAGCAATAGAATATTTCTCATAATTATCATTAGCTCCTCAACAAATATAAATATTTGAAGTTTATTTTTATTTTATAGGCCAATCAGCTTATCAATTTATTATAATGATTGTAGTAATTTATATATCAAAATATTAAAATAATACAATTTCTTTTTCATTATTCTTATACATGCTGAATTGTACCATATAAAATTTTTTCTGAATAGGTTTAGATTTTGACATTTATATGAATGCATTGTAATTACTGAACTAGTACGTAAGAGAATAGGCAATCGTGAGTTATGACAATTTGGCTATTTTCATACATTGTAATTTTATTATATTAATTAGTATTTAATCCAGATAGTATAATGCCGTACTTTACAACAGTTATCAAAATGAGAGGACTATCAACCTAGAGATATTCCAAACTCTACCCTTTGATCCTATGAAGTGCATCAAATATTTACTAGTCTGTTTTTTCCTTTTTATTTCTGCTGGTAGCAACATCCTACTGGCTCAAGATTGCTTCGATCCCAGTGATCCTGCCTACGGAACACCTTTCTGCCAGTTTGAAAGAATCAAGGCAAATTCAGAAGGAACTGTTGAAGTTGATGGTATTATCTTAGGGCCATATAACTGTGGTGACGGTATAGATAATGATGGAGATGGTGATGTGGATTGTAATGATTCTGGATGCCCTGATTGTAGCTCAGTACCAGAAATTTGTGGTGATGGTATTGACAACAACGGAGATGGTATTACAGATTGTGAAGATCCTATCTGTGCCAACAATCCTAATTTCTGCGAAAGCGATTGCGGAAACGGAGTTGATGATGATGGTGATGGCTTCTATGATTACTACGACGGAGACTGCGTAAATAGCCCTGATAATCCTAATGACTATATTGTAAACCAACCTGATTGTGAGGTTGAACCTTTGGGTAACGTCTTTGATATAACCGAAGCTTGGTCTTCGGAGGTTAGAACGGCATCTGCCCGAGGCCTACCAGCGGTTGCAGATATCGATAATGACGGTGTGCCTGAAGTCGTTTCTTTCAACGATCACACAAGTACGATGCACATCTTAAACGGTCAGGATGGTGAAATTGAAGTTTCCAAAACTTATAGTAATAAGGCTAGCTGGTCATATACCTATCCAGCGGTTGGAGATGTTGACGGAGATGGCTTTGGTGAAATATTTCATGTAGATAAAAATGGAAGAGTTTGGGCCTGGGATCATGAACTAAATAAAAAATGGGATACTGAATTCAAACAGTTCTCAGTCTACAAAAATAAGGGTGGACGTGCACCAGGTTTAGCTGACTTCAATCTGGATGGTGTACCAGAGGTTTTCTACGTAAACGAAATCAGAAACGCTCAAACTGGTGCTCTTTTAGTAAAAGGAAGTCACGGTCAATCGTTTGCTGGCTATACTGCTCATAATTGGCAAACTGAGCTTAGCGGAGTTCCAGTAGCTATAGATATTTTACCTGATAGTGAGTGTGCCGAATGTTCTGGATTGGAACTAGTATTGGGACATATTGTATATGCAGTTGATATTCCAGGCGGCAAATTGGTAGAAGTAAAAAATATGA
Source organism: uncultured Flammeovirgaceae bacterium (assembly GCA_937884755.1). Taxonomy (GTDB): domain Bacteria; phylum Bacteroidota; class Bacteroidia; order Cytophagales; family Cyclobacteriaceae; genus Tunicatimonas. The sequence continues at coordinate 118,831 of CAKZYJ010000512.1, read as the reverse complement.
ATGACGAACCTACCAAGATCGGCTATACTGGTGATTATTATCCGAAAGATCCTAGCTTTTACGGTGGGTTTAATAACCAGACCTTTAACACTACTGCAGTTGCCGACTACGATGGTGATGGCTTTTTAGATGTGGTTTGTAGTGGAGCTACCATCAACGAAGGTGGTCCAGGTACCGTCTTCTTATGGAATATTGCTAAACAAGAAGTTCGAGCATTTACCGCTTCTGTTCCTGCTTGTGACATTAAAAATAGAGATGACAGTAACGCTCAAAATATTATCGGAAGCTTTAAAGATATTACAACTACTCCTGATAGAAATAATACTGGGATTAATAGTTGTAACTGCAATACCAATGAAGATTGTACCTGGATACGGGGTATTGGTTCGCTAAACCTAGCTAATATTGATGCTGACCCTGAACTTGAGTGTACCTTTATGTCAGGCTCAAGCCTTTTTGCCCTGGATAATGATTGGTCTCTTAAGTGGGTTAATAACGACGACTACTGGGAATCCTCGTCGGGTGTAACTGGTACTGCCGTATTTGATTTCGATGGCGATGGAGCCTCAGAAATAATTTACCGTGATGAGGTTCACTTATGGATTGTAGATGGGTTTACGGGACAGCAACTAAATACCTACGATAATGTAAACTTCTGCAGCTCGATGACCCACGCTGAGTATCCAATCGTTGCTGACGTAGATAGTGATGGTGAGACTGAACTAGTTGTGGTTTGTGCCCGTGATCAGAATTTTTACGGGCAAGGACCTAATACTGGGGGAAATAACAACCAGTTCGGTTTCATCCGTACTTATAAAGCTGCCAACGGAAATTACTGGGTACCAGCCCGAAGCGTCTGGAATCAATTTTCGTACTTCAATGTCAATATAAACGATGATCTTAGCATTCCCAGAATTCCGCAGCCTCATCATTTGAGCTTTTCTCAGATATGTAATGATCCTACTATTTCTGCGCCATTTTCGCTAAATAAATTTCTAAACCAATCCCCTCGATTAAGCTACTGTGGAACGCTGGTTTTTCCAGCTCCCAAGCTGGACTTTAGGGGAGATAGTACTCGAGTTACTTCACCGACGTGTACGGATCAGGAGTTTCAGATACGACTGTTTTTTGAAAACACAGGCGACGAGGAGGTTGAAAGACCAATTCCAATTTCCTTCTATAGCGAAAACCCTCGACTGCCCTACACTGATACTGAAGAAGATCCTCATTTCTCGGTAATGTATGTAGATATTGTTGGCGGATTACAACCTGGTGACTTCGTTGATACAACATTAACTGTAACTGGCCCAAGAGGTGAATATACCGTGTATGCTTCACTAAATGATATTGGCCCGTACGATAGTCTGAATAACAAAATTTCTAATTCAGCCTTTTATCCTCTGACTAAAATCAATGGTCCTATCCGAGAGTGTGACGATTCCCCGACGATCGTATCGGCTGATATTAATCCCCCTCCATTTCAAGCTATTGCTCGAAAGCTCCGTGACAATCGTAACTGCCCGGGAGATGTAACAAACATAAATACTGGTGAAGTCCAGGTATTGAATTACGATAGCACCACAATTCAAGAGTCGGATTATAATATTGTATGGACTAACGTTAATACTGGAGATGTTGTTGGTACAACTGCTATCGTAACGGGTCTGGATTCTGGAACCTATGTGGTCGATATTGATTATGATAACGGTGTGTATTTCTGTGAAGGAATTGCCGATACTGTTAGAGTTGAGCGGTTTGAAGATTGGCCAGATAGTGAAGTAGTTACCATAGAAATGATTCAAGGAGTCTCGAGTTGTGCTCCAGGTATTACCGATGGACAAGCACGGGTTCTGATAAATGGTGCAAGTCCCAGTGATACAGATTATCTTATTGAATGGGAAGATGAACAACAAGCTGGTGTATTAGCTTTGGGCGATACTGCAGTAAATCTGCAACCCATTCTTTACAAAGTAACAGTTACCAATTTACTTACTGGTTGCTCAGAAACAGAAACGATTGATATGACGCTTGATCTTCCTGAGATCGATGCAGTCAATAAAACAGATAATACCAACTGTATAAATCCCAACGGAACCATTACAGTACAAATGGTAGGAAGCGCAAGCTCGTATGATTACATGCTCATTCAAATGAGTCCGGTACAAGATACGACATTTAGTAAAGATCCTTCTTTTAGCGACTTAGATGAGGGAATCTACGAAGTTAGAGCATACGACCCATCCAATGATTGTGGTTTATATACCTCTGGCGAACAGATTGAAATTATTACCACTACTGCAATTGATGATATAACTATTGAGGTTGCCCAGGAGCAAACATCTTGTGTTTTTCCCTACAACGGTCAATTGACCGCAGTTACGGCTGACCCTAGCCAATTCGCCTGGACTTGGTACCGGGGAACTGTCACTACTGGTCCTTTAGCAGAAGTAGTTGCCACAGATTTTATTACCCCAGATACTTTAAGTACTAATCTTACGAATGTGTATACAGTCGTAGCCACTGATAACTTTTCCGGTTGTACGTTCACTGAATCTATTACGCTTACCGAAGATGTAGTTGTACCAGTAATTGATCCTGCAGATGTAACTATCCTGCAACATCAGACTACTTGTGAACCCAATGGGCAGGTACAGGTTTCTGTAGGAGGTATTACTGTAGGCTATCAATTTACATTACAGCAAGGAAGTACGGTAATAGAAACTAATTCCACTGGTCTATTTGCCGGATTAGAAGCTGGTCCCTACGTAGTAATCGCTGAAGACACAGCGACAAACTGTATTTCTGATGTATCGGCAGTATTCCAGATTGAAAACCGGATTACTCCTTTCGGAACAATTGCTCTTTCTCAAACGCCCAAAACAAATTGTGATCCAGCGAATCCAAATGGGGCTTTAAGTATAACTGTTGGAGGGGTGACATCTGGTTACGATTTCAAATGGTTTGTAGGAGTTGATACAGCTTCAGCAGTAAGCCCTCAGCCGGCTACAGCAGGTCAATTATCTGGCCTGGATGCTGGAAACTACGTAATTAGTATCGTGAGCCAGAGCAGTGGTTGTGATACACTAGTTTATACTTCTGTTGCAGACCAATCGATTGATTACCTAGAGACTATTACTGCCACAAAACTAGATGATCAGCGGTACTGTACACCCGGAATTTTTAGTGGGGCCATTGAAGCTGGCTTAACGGCTTCGGCTTTAGGAGGAACTCCCGATACCGCAAACTATACCTATTATTGGTATGAAGGAACAAAAAATGATGTGCGCAACGGCTCAGCAACTTTAATTGCCGGACAAAACCGATCTGTTCTAAACGGTCGTGACATTGGTTGGTATTCAGTAAGAGCCGAGAAAAATGACGGATCAGGTTGTTTAGCCATCGATACGGCTCAAGTCTATATTGACGACGCACGCGATTTCCCTGTTGCGGGTATCAATGTAAGTGTCATTGAACAGTCTTCTTGCGACGATACTAACCAGAATGGAGGACTTCGGGGCGATGTAAACGGAAATACTGCCGGATATGAATTCACCTGGTATCAACTTGTTGGTGGTGTAGATACTCCTATTACAACCAACAATCCGAATGCGGTTGTAAATGGCTTCTCGGTAGATAGTATCGGAGTGGGAACTTATATCTTGGAAGTTAGGAACACCGAAACCGGATGTACCGGCCGAGAGCAAGTTTATCTAGGAGATAATATTATTAAAGGTTCAGAAATACGACTCAACTTAGTTGCAACTGCTGCCACTCTTTGTAGTCCTCCCAATGGCGTAGCCGAAGTAGCTTCCATTAATTTGTCTGAGGATGACGGTGTAACCTTCACCTTGACTGACATTCTATCAAACTATACCTATCAATGGTACCTTGGTGATGATACAACTACTCCGGTAGTTAATCCTACAGCAACTTCTGCCAGACTAGAAAACGTTGAGCCAGGATTATATACAGTAGTAGCAAACAACATCAATTCAAGTTGTTCCTCAGTAGCGTATACTATTGAGGTTGAAAGCCAAATTCAGAATAACCTGAATTTCACTTTTGCCCCCACTACTCAGGCAGACTGTGTGAATCCTGACGGATCATTAACTGTGACCGGAATTACAGGCGCAACCGGTCCATTTACTTACCAATGGTATAAAGGTGGGGATGATACTTATCCACTGGCTGGAGAAACCTCAAGTACGCTGACCAACATCCGTTCAGATAAATATATGGTACGGATTACAGATACCGGCACAGGTTGTTTCAAAGATTCTGTATATGTACTAGCGCCGGATGCTAGTATTACTCCGGTTCCACCAGCAGTTCTCTCTACTCCTCCCACCGCGGCTCGTACGTGTGATCCAACCGACTATCCTACCTTAGGGGGTGAAATAGCAGCAGAAGTTGAAGGTACTGTTCGCACCAATTTCTTTCCAGGTCATGCCGATAGTGATTTCTTTTACTATTGGTTTGAAGGAGAAAATGTGAAGTACTTAAATGGTAGTGCTAGTCCGATTGATGATATTAGTAATTTTGACATCATGACGGGCGCACCTACGGCTGCAAACAATCAATCAACCATTAGCGGACTGGCCCCAGGTTTCTACACAGTGATTGTAGTAGATGCTTTTGATTTCAATAACAGTGGTGGAGCCTTAGGCTGTCGGTCAGACCCTCGTACCTTTGAGGTAGTAGCCGAGTCGCAATCACCGCTAGTAGCAACAACCGTTGAACAAGATACACTCTGTGTTGGAAATAGCGGTAAAGTTGAGGCTATCATCGAGAAAAGGGCAACTGATGGAACAGTATTCTCTGGGTTCACATTAATTGATGCTACTCAAAATGGAAGTTCGTTCTTCCCATTGCCGGGCGCTGTAACCTACAATGAGAATGATATTGCTGGACCTCAAACAGTAATTGAGATTGATCTTCTACAAGCAGGTGAATACACCTTCACTTTCCAAGATGAAACAACCAGTTGTGATACAACCATCACAGTTGATATAAACGATGAGTCAGTAGCTCCATCATTAGCCATCGATAATATTCAAGTCAACAGTCATCAGACAAGCTGTAATCCTGAAAATGGTGAACTTGAGGTTATTGCATCAATCACTGATGGTATCACTAATTTGGCTGATTACAGTTTTTACTGGCATAGTGCCCCGGTTACCCTATCTGCTGATATCGATGATGCCGGAGCAACTACTTATCTAGGAACTGGAACAGTGTTATCAGGGCTGGACAGTGGAACATACTACGTCTATGCTATCAGTAATATCACTGGCTGTATTTCTTCGCCAATATCTGAAGAAATCCTATACCAGGTTTCTGAGACTCAGATTACAATAGTTCAGAATACCTCGAATGTAGATTGTTCTGGTGCAGCCCAGGGTTCAATTACCGTTGAAGCCTACGAGCAAGATGGTAGTGGGGCACTAGCAACGCCTGCCGGAAGCTACAGCTTTAATTGGTTCGATGAAAATAATATTGCCGTAGCCTCTACGGAAGTAGGTAACCAGAGTACGATTAGTAACCTTGCTGATGGCGCATACCGCGTAGAAGTACGAAATAATAATCTCGATTGTGAAACTGTGATTGCGTATGATACGATTAGGTTTGAACCCATACTTCCTGAGTTTACTGCCGCAAGTGTTAGCAAGCAAAATGTAACTACCTGTCACGGAGATGGAAGCATTGAAATCACCGAGGTTCTGGAAGATGGTGTAGTTATTCAATCAACGGACGCTGCATTTAGCAACTATGACTTTGTTTGGTACCAAGGTGATACTACTAGCGTACTTGCCGGTGAAACCAGCAGTGTATTGGATGATCTATTGGTGGACACTTACTACGTAAAAATCACTAACAGTACTACGGGTGGATGTCAATCCAGCGATTTCCTTCAAGTTATATTGACCGACTCAATCCGTGCACCATTCATCTACCTTGATGCTACTACTAATTTTATCACTTGTACTGGATTGAATGAGGGGGCAATTACCGTTAGAGCTGAAGAATGGGATGGGTCTGTACCCAGTGGAGCCGGCTATACCTACTCGTGGACAATGGCCGATGGGTCTGCACTGCCAGCCTCAGCAGTAGGTGGAAACACTAACGCATTGAGTAATTTAGAAGCTGGTAGTTATGAAGTAACTGTGTTTAATCCGGAAAGCGGATGTTCTGAAACTGCCATATTCAATATAGGTACGCAAGTAGTAGTACCATTATTAACAATGAACAAAACGGCTGATCAGTCTAATTGTTTTCCTTCAAATGGTGCTGCCGAAGTTGCAAGCTTGACATTCCAAGGAATAGCCTCATCGTATAGCGATTATGAATTTATCTGGTCTGTAGATGACTTCACCACCAGTATTGCAGCAAATGACTATGGTTTGGATGCCAACAGACTAGCAGCTGATGGCCTTGCTGCTGGTAGTTACTTAGTAAAAGCTGTAAATCTCGCGACAGGCTGCGAGTCGCTTCCCGTGCAGGTCAACATTGTTGATTCTACTGAGAACGTTGTGGTAATTCTAGACAATATTTCTGAACCAATCGTAGCCTGCGATCCATCTAACGATGCAGAGGGATCTATTGAAGTTGAGGTACTTAACAATAACGATTTTATCACCCGATGGTACCAAGGAGCGGTTATCACTAACCCAGCTGATAGTCTAAGCGGATTCAGTAACAGTTTAGAAATTGAGAACCTAGTACCGGGTACTTATACCGTTTGGGTACAAGACACTGTGACTGGCTGTGAAACTACTCGTTCTTACACTATTGAGGGTGTGGCTATTCCACTGATGGTAAGCACTTCTGTAATGCCATTCACCAACTGTCTTAGCCCGAATGGCCAGATTGCAGCTAATGTTAGTGGTGGCAGCGGCAATTATTCTTATGAGTGGCTTGATAGTGCAGGGAATGTACTAACAGTAGGCAACAATCAAAATATCATCACTGATATAGAAAATGGTAGCTACACTGTACGGGTTAGTGACCTATCAGAAACTGATTGTGAGGTCGTGGAGGCTATTGGAGTAGTGCCTGATTCCAGAGGGAATGAAGTACCACTGTCTGTCAATAATGATTTCTCAGTAACCAATTGTGATGAAACCCGACCTAATGGTCAGTTAACAGCAGTAGTTGAGGGAGAAGTATCCAGATATGAGTTTTTCTGGTACCAAGGGGATATAGTAGAAGGCAACCCAATTGCCCAAGGACCAACCGCGGGAGATCTGGCGCCGAACACTTATTCGGTAGTAGCTCGAGATAAAGTAACCGGATGTATTAGTGAGCCGGTAACTGCTGAGGTTGTTTCTGAAATGGAAGACTTTATGCTTCCTACCCCTACTGCAACTTTACTATCGCCAGTAACGCGTTGTGAAAACCCGGATGGTTCAGCCCGGGTAGTGCTTGATAGTACAATGATGAATGGTACCGAAGTATTTGAATACTTATGGTACGATGAAGACGGTCAGGAAGTCTTCCGAAGTACTAAAACGAATCAAGTAAGTGAATTAGCGGTGGGTGAATACTTTGTGTCAGTTACCAATTTACTTACTGGCTGTTATTCTGAGTCAACTAGCATTACTATTCCCGAAGATATTCGTATTCCTGACTTTGAAATTGTTACCACACCTTCTACCTGTTTCGAGCCAACTGGGTCAGCTCAATTGCGATTCAACGAAAACTTTAAAATAGTTGATATTCAGTGGCTTACTCCGGAAGGATATAGTAATAAGTTCTACCTGAATGATCAGGTACCTGGTTTGTATGAAGTTACGGTTACTGATGATAAGGGATGTACCTTCACTAAGTCGGCCACGATTGAAAGTACGATATACGCTTACAATGGTATCTCACCAAACGGTGATGGTGAAAATGACAAGTTTATTATCAGTTGTATAGAGAATTTCGAGAATAACATTGTACGTATCTATAATCGGGCAGGCGCTCTAGTCTACGAGAAAGAACGGTACGATAATCTGACCACCTATTTTGAAGGATTCGGTAATCGGGGATTGTACATAGGTGGGGAGAAGCTTCCCGATGGTACTTACTTCTACATTATTGACAAGAATAATGGCGATGATCCGGAATCAGGATATTTAGAGTTAATGAGATAATAAATAACCCCAGGTGATAGCATTCATGCTATCACCTGGGTTACTCAGAACCCATGATCAATATAAAGTTAATAACCACAGTAATTATTCTCTTTCTTGGGATATTGGGCTTTACCTCCAATTCCCATGCTCAGCAACGCCCCGTTTTTTCCCAGTATATGTTCAATGGGTTGGTATTAAATCCGGCCTATGCTGGCAATCAAAAACAGTGGGTATTGAGCATGGTTCATCGTGATCAGTGGGTGAATGTAGAAGGTGCGCCTAAGACACAAAGTCTAGTTACACATACCGCTTTAGAAAACCGCCCGGTTGGTTTAGGAATGATAATTTCTCGAGATCAGATCGGAATTCACGATGATTATAGTATTTATGGCAGCTATGCCTACAAGTTAAAACTTTTGGTTGGTACTCTTTCTCTGGGTCTTCAGGCTGGCTTTAATTATACCCAATCAAATTTTGAAAAATTGCGAAGATTTAGCCTCAACGACCCCACGCTGTCAGGTACGCAGACCAGATTCAGCCCTAACTTTGGAACGGGAGCGTTTTATAGCAACAGTACAACGTATGCAGGAATCTCGATCCCCTTTCTGTTAAATAATAGAGTGTATAATCAAGCGGATATTATCAGTGAAGCCACCGAACGCAGATACTATTTTATTACTGGCGGACATGTATTCTCACCTAACGAGTTTTTGAAACTAAAACCTTCTACTCTTATACGTTATCAAGAAGGTCAACCGCTCGGGATGGACCTTAATATGAACGTATTCTTGCAAGATGTGGTAAATGTGGGTGCTTCTTACCGAAGTGGTGATTCTATGATTCTACTTTTTGAAGTATTACTAAATCGTAGTTTGAGCTTCGGATATACCTATGACCATACGATCTCCCGCATCCGCTCTTATACTGACGGAACACATGAGTTTATGTTAAGCTACCGGCTGAGAATTGGCAATAGCTACTGCCACAGTTACTTCTAGTTATTGGCCAGTATAGTTTCTGCTTTAATCAGAGTTTGCAATCGTTTAGGCCCGAGGGATACCAAATTGATAGGTACTTTCACGAACTCCTCAATAAATTGCACATAGTTCAGAAATGATTCAGGAAGATCTGAAAAGTGAGATACTGAATTTACATCAAAATCCCAACCTGGTAGGGTTTTATAAATTGGAGTAACCACATTATCCCTTAAATCATGAGGGATATAATCGATTTTAGAGCCATCGGATAATTGATAATGAGTGCATACCGAGATTTCATCCATCTCATTAAGGACATCCGCTTTCATCATGAAGAGTTGGTTGACTCCGTTCAATTTTACCGCATAGTTCAAAGCCGGAAGATCAAGCCAACAACAGCGTCGGGGCCTACCAGTAGTAGCACCAAATTCACTTCCTTTCTTCCGTAATTCTTCACCGAGTGCATCATGTAATTCGGTAGGAAATGGCCCGGCACCCACTCGAGTGCAGTAGGCTTTAAAAATTCCAAAAACCTCCCCGATGTGACGAGGTGCGATACCCAACCCAGTACAAGCACCTGCAGCTGTAGTGGTTGAACTAGTAACAAAAGGGTAGCTTCCGAAATCGATATCCAACAAAGACCCTTGAGCACCTTCAGCCAAAATAGGGATATTGTTAGCTAGCTGATCGTGGAGATATATTTCACTATCAATCAGATTTAGTTGTCTCAAAAAATCAATAGCCTCCCAAAATTCTTGTTCCAAAGATTCCAGTTCGCATGGATATTGATATGAATCTAGTTTTTTCTTATGCGCTTCTGCTCGATGTTTATATAAGCTCGCAAAATCCTCACGAAGTACATCACCCACTCTCAGGCCCAGTCTCCCAATTTTATCCTGATAAGTTGGTCCGATTCCCTTTAGCGTTGAGCCAATTTTCTTATCACCTTTAGATTGTTCATAGGCCGCATCTAAGAGTCGATGAGTTGGCAAAATCAGCTGGGCCTTCTTAGAGATAAATAAGTTTTCAGTAGGGTCAACGCCTTTTTGTTGTAAAGCTTCAATCTCACGCTGTAGGATTATTGGATCAAGTACCACGCCATTGCCTATAATATTCTTAGTACCAGATCGGAAAACTCCGGAAGGTATCTGATGTAACACGTGTTTGGTATCGTCAAATTCTAAGGTGTGCCCCGCATTGGGTCCTCCCTGAAACCGGGCGATCACATTATAATTTGGTGCCAGATAATCAACTACTTTGCCTTTTCCTTCATCGCCCCACTGGAGACCTAATAGCACATTGATGCTCATATTATTTTGGTTAGATAGAAAAAAAATTGGGGGTCAGTGCAATGCACCAACACCCCTATTTAGAATGGTAAATTTAATTAGACTTTTCTACACTTGAAATACTCTCGGCAGATTTACGATCACAGTTTTCCCGATTACAACTGCCGTAGAGAATCAGAGAATGATGGTCTACATCATAACCAAGCAGCTCCCCAACCATCTTTTGAATATTGTAGATTCGAGGATCGCAAAACTCTAGAACTTGGTTGCAATCAGTGCATATAAGATGATCATGTTGTTTGTAGCCATAGTTTTTTTCGTACTGAGCCAAATTTTTTCCAAACTGATGCTTACTTACTAAGTCGCACTCTACTAGTATATCAAGTGTATTATACACTGTAGCTCTACTTACTCTGAATCCCTTATTTTTCATATTGATGTAGAGGGATTCAACATCGAAGTGTCCTTCACGAGAGTAAATTTCTTCCAAAATAGCAAATCGCTCGGGGGTTTTGCGGTATCCTTTCTTTTCAAGATACGCGACAAAGGTGCTTTTTACTTTATTAAATATTTCAGTGTTTAATGCCATTGATTTTTTTCTAGATTGCAAAGATATGATTTTCGTAGAAAGCCACTTTATGTTTCAATTGAAGAATTTGGTATGACTAATCGTCGCGAGTGACTTTTTCTACTCCCGCGACCTTTTCTAATCGTTTAATGAGTTTATCGAGATGTAAGCGGTCGTGGACGTATAACATGATGTTTCCTTCAAAGATTCCTTGGTCGGTATCCATGGAAATGGAACGCATGTTTACTTTTAGCTCAGATGAAATAATATCACTGATATCACTAATCAGTCCCACTCTGTCGGTACCATTTACTCTCAATCCAGAAAGAAAAGCAGACTCTTTTTTCTCAGCCCATTCGGCTTGTACGATACGGTAACCATAATTGGACATTAATTCAGGAGCGTTTGGACAATCAGTACGGTGAATTTTTATGCCTTCGTTTACCGTTACAAACCCAAATACATTATCACCAGGGATTGGGTTACAACATTTGGCAAATTTGTAGTCAACGATATCCTGATCCTCTCCAATCAGTAACATTGCTTGAGGCTCACCTTTTATTTTCGATACCGTCTTCCGAAAGGTCTTAGCATCATTAATGTTTCCGTTAACTTTCGCTTTTTCTCGATCAGTGTCTTCCTTAAATCGCTTCAAAGAAGTGCTGGGAATAATTCCCTCTCCTACCTGATAATAGAGTTCTAATGGAGTTTTAACATTAAAGTAGTCAGTCAGCTGCTCAACCACCTGACTGTTAAACTCCATTTTCATTTGCCGCAACTTCCGTTGTATTATCTCCTTACCATCTACTGCGGCTACCTTCTTCTCCTCCTTAAGAATTTCTTTGATTTTAGATTTTGCTTTTGTACTGACGGCAAACCGCAACCATCCTTCATTCGGTTTTTGCTTACTAGAAGTAATTATTTCAACCTGGTCGCCATTCTGGAGTATATAATTGATGGGTACCAGTTTTTGATTCACTTTTGCTCCTAAACATTGAGCGCCCACCTCAGTATGAATATCAAACGCAAAATCTAGGGCTGTAGCCCCTCTAGGCAAGGTCCTTAGTTCGCCTTTAGGAGTAAAGACAAATACTTCTTCGTTGAATAGATTAGAGCGAAAATCATCAACAAATTCAATCGCTGAAGCAGAATTTTCCTGTTTGGCCTGATCAAGGATTGACCGTACTTTCGCTACCCATTCTTCTAGACCGGATTGGCGGTTGGCGGTTGGTTTATCTTTATACTTCCAATGAGCAGCGTAACCCTTTTCGGCAATCTCATCCATTCGACGCGTTCGGATTTGCACTTCAACCCATTGCCCGCTGGGACTCATCACGGTGGTATGTAAAGATTCATAACCGTTCGACTTTGGGGTGCTAATCCAGTCTCGGAGTCGCTCAGGGTTCGGGTTATAGAAATCAGTAATAACGGAATAGGCCTTCCAGCAGGCAGCTTTCTCCTCTTCAAAAGGTACGTCAATAATCACTCGAATGGCAAAAAGATCATAAACCTCGTGAAAAGGGATCTTTTTCTTATTCATCTTACTCCAAATGGAATAAATTGATTTTGGCCTCCCGAAAATTACAAACTGATCCTTGGTGAAATGTTGGCGTATAAACGCACTCTCGATTGGCTCGATGAATTTCCGAATAAACCGACGCCGAGCATCTTTACTACTGCTAATTGCCCGAGCAATATCACGATAAACACCGGGCTGGGTGTATTTTAGGTATAGATCCTCTAGCTCCGATTTAATAGCGTATAATCCTAGGCGATGCGCCAAGGGAGCGTAGAGATAGATAGTTTCAGAAGCAATCTTCAGTTGCTTATCCAACGGCATGCTATCCAACGTGCGCATGTTATGAAGACGATCGGCTAGTTTGACCAATATTACCCGAACATCATCCGAAAGCGTAAGTAACATTTTCCGGAAGTTCTCCGCCTGCTGAGAAGTTCCATACTCAAAAACTCCTGAAATTTTAGTCAGGCCATCAATGATCCGGGAAATCTTCTTACCAAAATCCCGTTCAATATCCTCCAGTTCTATATGGGTATCCTCTACAACATCGTGCAACAACGCGGCGACGATTGAGGTAGTACCCAGACCAATTTCTCGTACAGCTATCTCTGCTACCGCTAATGGATGATAGATATACGGCTCGCCCGATTTACGGCGCATGTCTTTGTGAGCCTCCAGCGACAGGTTGAAAGCCCTCCGAATTTGTTTGGCATCGTCACCGGTAAGGTATGGTTTCGCCAGGCGTAGCAACCGACGATACCGCCGAAGAATCTCTTTCTTTTCTTCTTCTTCGTTAATAACCTGCATACCTTGTTCTATCATAAAAAATCTCTTAGATGAATATAGCGAACCCTCACAGAAATTGTAACATAAACCGCTAATTATTTAACGAGGGGTAACTTAGAAAAAATTCATCAGTAGCTAAACCTTGAAAAAAATTTTGCGTAAGCCTATGGAAATGTATTCAGATAGTAGTAGATTTGCAGTCTAATTTTTGGAAGGCGGATGTGGCGAAATTGGTAGACGCACTAGACTTAGGATCTAGCGCCGCGAGGCATGGGGGTTCGAGTCCCTCCATCCGCACATCTTTCCGCAGCCCTCTTCTCGCAATTCATACTGTTGAGAAGAGGGCTTTTGTTTAATACCAAAAATCCCAACCGTCTTGGACATTACACTAGACCGAAAAGAAAATAACGAGGCCACCCTCAATATCAAACTTCTCCCCGAAGATTACGAACCAAAAATTGAGCAGAAGGTAAAAGTGTACCGCAAGCAAGTAAATCTTAAGGGATTTCGCCCCGGAAAAGTACCGGCTGGGGTAATAAAAAGAATGTATGGCAAAGCCATTAAAGTAGAAGAAATTAATGAGCTACTATCTCAATCAGTGCCGCGCTATATTCAGGAAAATGAGCTAAAAGTAGTTGGTGAACCCCTACCCGACGTAACCGATGCTGAAGACATAGACTGGGAAAACCAACTGGAATTTTCATTTAGCTACGATTTAGGTCTGGTCAATGACTTTACTTATGACCTATCTGATGAGGTTAAAGTAAAACAGTACACAATTGAGTTGACTGATGAAACTATTGATCAGTCTATTGAAGATCTACAAAAACGCTTTAGCACTCCTGAGCCAGTTGAAGAAAGTCAGTCCGGAGATATTCTATCTGGAAATTTAGTACAGGCTAATGGAGATCTATCTAACGAGATTGAGTTAAAAATTGATAGCCTGGCCGAGGAGCAGCAATCTCAGTTCGTTGGTTTGAAGAAGGATGATATAGTTACTTTTGACATCCGTACGCTTTATCCGGAAGATGTTGATGTGGCTTACTTAGTAGGAATGAAGCAAGACGAAGTAGCCGAGGTGAACGGGGAATTTTCTTTTACAGTAACTGAAATTAAACGGCCAGTACCCGCTGAACTTAATCAAGAGTTTTATGATCAGATCTTTGGCAAAGATGCTGTGAGCACCGAAGAGGAATTTAAGGAAAAGGTGAAAGAAAATATTGCGGAGAATTACGAACGGGAAAGCGATTCACTCCTTACGCGCGATATTCGTAATTACTACACTGAAAATACTGACATCCAACTCCCGGAAGCCTTTCTAAAGCGTTGGCTACTTTCTCGCCAAGACGACCAAGTGAATGAGGAAACTATCAACGAGCAGTTCGACGCTTATCTTCTAGATTTGAAGTGGAGCTTGATTAGTGAAAAGATTGCTAAGGCTGAAGAAATACAGGCAAATTATGAGGATGTCAAAAATAAAGCTCGAGAACTAGTTCTTTCCCAATTTGGCGTTTACGGCTCTCAGTTTGAAGCTGATGAACGATTTGATCCGATTGTTGATAATTACCTGAAAGGCGAGAATGGCAATAATTACATGCAGGTTTTCAGCCAGGTGCAGTCTGAAAAGGTTTTCGAGTATATCAAAGAAGAGATTACCATTGAGAAGGAAGAAGTAAACGTGGATACTTTTAATGAGGTTGTCAAGAATGGTCAATAACTCCATCCATAACAATTTGTCACAATAAAGATGTTATAAATACGTCTGAATGATTAATTCTTACCCAAAATACTTTTAGAAATGATTAACAAAGATGAATTCCGCAAATTTGCGGTAAAAGATCAAGGTATTAACGGCCTCACTTTTGATAACTACGTTCACCGAGTGGAAGGAATGACGCGGGCAGTCATTGAAGAACGCCCTACTAACTTCCGCGAGATTGATGTATTCTCACGACTAATTATGGATCGCATCATCTTCTTAGGCATGCAAGTGGAAGAGAACATCGCGAATATTATTACTGCTCAGTTATTGTTCTTACAATCTGTTGACCCTAAGAAAGACATCTCGCTGTACATTAACAGCCCCGGTGGTTCGGTATATGCCGGACTTGGTATGTACGACACCATGCAGTTTGTTACTCCCGATGTTGCTACCATCTGTACTGGATTAGCTGCATCTATGGGTGCTGTACTTCTAGCTGGTGGTGCTAAGGATAAGCGTGCTGCGCTTCCACACGCTCGCATTATGATTCACCAACCCAGTGGCGGTATGCAAGGTCAGTCTAAAGACATGGAGATTACCCTGAAGCAAACCTTAGAATTGCGCCGTGATCTTTATCAAATTCTTGCCGACCATAGCGGACAAACTTTCGAGAAGATTGAGCAAGACTCAGATCGTGATTACTGGATGCGACCTACCGAAGCCAAAGAGTACGGTCTGATTGATGAAGTGCTAGACCGAGGGGTTACTTCCAAGATTCGCAACGAGTCGTAAATATTACTAACTTGCTAAAGTAGTAGACGGGAACTTATCTACCCGTTTACTGCTTTCTACTGACAACCAACCTCGAGACTATATTATGCCTCAGCAAATCACCTGCTCGTTTTGCGGAAGAACGAAGAAAGATGTGGACTTGATGATTTCTGGCATCAACGCCCATATCTGCAATTTCTGCATCAATCAAGCCCAGCAAATTCTGGAAGAAGAACTCAAAATCAAGGGCAAAAGTACTAATCCGGAATTTACCCTCATCAAGCCTAAGGAGATAAAAACTTACTTGGATGAGTACGTAGTAGGGCAAGATGATGCCAAGAAAGTGATGTCGGTAGCGGTATACAACCACTACAAACGACTAATGCAACGGGAAGACAAGGAGGAAATTTCTATTGAGAAGTCCAACATCGTCATGGTTGGCGAGACTGGCACTGGAAAAACCTACTTAGCTCGTACGCTTGCTAAAATACTCCAGGTACCCTTTTGTATTGCCGATGCCACTGTACTTACTGAAGCTGGTTACGTAGGCGAAGATGTTGAAAGTATTCTCACCCGTCTGCTGCAAGCTGCTGATTACGACGTGGAATCAGCAGAGCGGGGTATTGTCTATATTGATGAGATAGATAAAATCGCCCGAAAGTCGGATAATCCATCTATCACCCGAGATGTTAGTGGTGAAGGCGTTCAGCAAGCGTTACTTAAATTACTAGAAGGTACTAGTGTCAATGTGCCACCGCAGGGCGGTCGTAAGCATCCTGACCAGAAGATGATTACGATCAACACTGAGCATATATTATTTATATGTGGTGGGGCTTTTGATGGCATCTCGCGGTTAATTGCTAACCGGCTTAACACACAGCCATTAGGTTTCACCGGTTCTAAAACCAATGTTTCTGATCTTCACATTGATAAGGATAACCTCTTACAGTATGTTACTGCCCAAGATTTAAAGCAATTTGGCCTAATCCCAGAATTGATTGGTCGTCTACCCGTTCTCACCCACCTCGACCCTCTCAGCCAAGAAACTTTGAAGATGATACTGACTGAGCCTAAGAATGCGCTCACCAAACAGTATCACAAGCTCTTCCAGATGGAAGGTATTGAAGTGACATTTGAAGACTCAGCGCTTGATTACATAGTTGATAAAGCAATTCAGTACAAGTTGGGAGCTAGAGGATTACGGTCAATCTGTGAGGCAATCATCACTGATGCGATGTACGAATTACCCTCTCAAACCGAAATCAAGGAGTTTAGCATTGATCGTGATTACGCGCAGGATCGTTTCGAGAAATCCAAGTTCAAACGGCTTACTGCGGCCTAACCCTTCTTTTATCTTAGATAGATAATACTCTGTAAAACGAGTGTAGTAGATTTTGTACGATTATAAGTTGAAATGGGTAGCACGAAAGCAATATTGGGTAGCAGAAAAAAAAGTAAATCAGGCGAATTTACCTGATTTGCTAATTTTTTTTTAAAAAAATGGGTAGATTCATTCAAAATCAATAGATTGCATTTTTACTTCCCACTGTTTACTTCTTCATTACTGGGAAAATAGGTAGCGCATTTGCCTACCTATTTTTTTTACAAAAACCGCACCACTCAGTAACCTATTTTCAAATTCTTCTGTCTTAGGGTGAAAATTTTTCCATACTGGTAAGCTCTGGCCCTCCTCCCCTATTACCACTCCCCGCTGCCACAAAAATTGTATCTTGATAAATAAGTGCGTGGGTTCCATGTCGGCCTTGCTGAAGGTTGGCAAGATGAGACCATTTTTTTGAACCAAAACTGTAGGCTTCAACTTCACTATGAGCAGGTACCTGCTCACCGCTCTCTCCTCCAATGACAATCAGTTGATTACCTTGTACGACTGAGGCGGTTCCAGCTCGTAGGGTAGGTAAAGGTTGCTCTAAGGTTTCCCATTTTCCAGAATTGAAATCATAAACATCTACTTCGGCAATAGTCAGCTCCATGGTTTTTCCGGTCTTGGCCGAAGTATTTCTACCCGCAGCAGCCAGCAATCTGTCTCCAATAACAGCTGCCTGAAAGTGATCACGTGTCCGAGGGGCATCGGCAAGTTTAGTCCATTCACCAGTAGCAGGATCAAACTCATCTAGCCAACTGACATGTCCGTCGTAGTGACCATCTTGTATGCCACAGACTACATAGATTTTATCCTGATAAGCAACTACTCCAGCAGCACCCCTTCGTCGGTCCTCGGGAATACTCGCAACTATTTCCCATTTATCAGTAGCCAGATCATAAGTGTATACGTCAGGAACAGGTGTTTCGCGAGGAAAGCCGCCGGTAAATGCTCCCAATACGTAGATCTTACCCTGATAGGGTAGCGCCTGAAAATGATGCATCTCCAGCGGTGGTGTAGCTCCTTCAGACCAAGTATTTGTAGCAGGGTCAAAAATGTTTATTGGCTTATTGGTTCTACCGCCGATTAGATAAAACTTACCGTTCAGCTCGGTAAATGCATTTTCGTGCCGAGCTAAAGGCTCATTATTAGTAGAGACCAGTTGCCAGTCAGATTCATCGGATAGAGTAACCGAAGGAGTATTTTCTGAGGATGTAAACGGGTTAATAACTACGAGAGCACTGAACAAAAAAGAGATGAAAAAAGCTAATAATAATTTCATAGTTTGAGCTATTTAATTAGTGAGAATAGAATTAGAAAATCTAAGGGTAACAAATTACCAGCTTAGCTCAGCAAAAACCGGAAAATGATCAGACGGGTAGCTGCCATTCTGCTCTTCACTGATAGTTGCATGTCGCAAAACATCTAACCCACTGGTGATAAAAATATGATCAATTCTATCGCTTGTTAATTCCGGGGTGACTTTAAAACCGCTAAATGTACGTTCTGGTCCAATGGAGGGAATTTCACTGGCTTTCTTAGCATCAAGAAAGGTATCTCCATTAACTAAAGTCTGATACGGCTCTGATTCAGGTGAACTATTAAAATCACCCATTAAAATAACCGGATAGTTTTTCGCCATTTGAGGCAGTTTTTCTTTAAGAAACTTCGCACTCTCCAATCTGGCAGTTTCCCCTCGATGATCAAAGTGTGTATTACAAACCAGTAGCGTATCTTTGGTAGAGATATGACGCAGCAAGATCCACGTGGCAATTCGAGGTAAAGCCGCATCCCAATCCTTACTAGGTTTATCTGGAGTTTTAGAAAGCCATAATGTACCCTGATCAATGCTTTCCAAAATGGAAGGATTGAAAAAGATTGGCGAGTATTCACCTTTTTCCTTTCCATCGTCTCGGCCTACTCCTATTCGCTCATAATTAGGAAACTGTTCTTCAAGGTAAATTAATTGGTGGTGTAGTGCCTCTTGTAATCCAAACACATCGACATTGTAGAAGTACAGTATACTGGCGACTCTTTCCTTTCGGTGCTCCCAAGCGTGTTCTGCATCGCCAGGATTATCATACCGAATATTAAATGTCATGACCTTCAAACTAGGCAGTGATTGTGAGAAACCCATTTGAACCATTAACAATAACGTAACAATTACACTAAGTGCTAATCGTATCATATTCATCAAGTATCTTTCGCAAGGTAATAATCTCCTGTAAATCAGCGAATCGGTAAGCATCAGATATTTCTCCCTGAGAAAGAGAGAGGCTATTTTCTCTATTTTCAGGTTTTGCACTAATACGAGCAGACGCATGCACCTCATTAAAACCGATATTCAGTAGCCGCTCTACATTCTGACTGGCAACTCCTCCTCCGGCTAGAATTATAATTTTGTCTTCAACTAAATCATTGATTTTTCTTAAAAGATCCAAACCTAAAACTGCTTTAGCTTGCTGACCAGAAGTAAGTATTCTTTTAACTCCTAACTCGAGAAGTTTCGGTAACTCATTTGTTGGGTCAGGGATCTGATCGAAGGCTCGGTGAAAAGTTACGGGTAAAGGTGAAGCTAATTGAATAAACTTCTGCATCAATGGTTGGTCTACCTCTCCTTCATCCGTTAAAGCCCCTAGTACTAATCCATCAGCTCCCATTTCCTTAAAGTATCGGATACTCGCCCCCATAACTTCCCGATCTAAGTGGTCATAAACAAATCCACCCATACGAGGACGAATGAGGACAAACACTGGAATGCTGAGCTTCTCTTTTACTAGTTTGAATAAAGCCGGATCAGGAGTAAGTCCACCTAGTTCCAACCCGCTACATAGCTCAATACGATTGGCCCCTCCTTCTTCTGCCGTTAAAGCTGACTGCAGTGAATCAACACAAATCTCCAATTGCCTAACCATACTAAAATTGCTGCTTTAAAGATATTTCGTTTACCACTTCTTCAGCTACCTTACACGAACTTGGATAAGTGCCTAGGTTCTGACGTAATTCTGAATAGGCATTTAACTGCGATACCCGACGAGAACTGTTGGTCACCAGCTCTCGGGCTATTTCGCCTATGTTATCAGATGAAAAATCATTCTGGATAAGCTCAGGAACCACCTCACGGTCCATAATTAAATTGACCAATGAAATGTAGGGAACTCGGATAAGCGTTCTAGCTATTCGGTAAGAGACGGTACTGGTTTTATAAACCACTATCTGAGGAACATTAAATAAAGCAGTTTCCAACGTTGCAGTACCCGAAGTAACAATGGCTAGGTCAGCTATCTGCAAAACCTGATAAGTTTGATCAGTCACTATACTTACCTGCGAATGAGATCGTACCAGATTATAATAATAGGCCGGAAGATTACCTACCGCAGCAACCACAAAGTGAGCTTCTGGGAAACGGGACACTACTTCCAACATGACTGACAATACATTTTCAATTTCCTGTTTTCGACTACCCGGCAGTAAGGCAATGATAGATTTTTGTGGAATATTTTGTTGAGTACGGAACATTGGGTCGGGCTGAAAACCATCAATAGCATCTAGCAGGGGGTTGCCTACGTAAGTAACATTTACGTCGTATTTTTTAAAGAAGGATTCTTCAAAGGGTAGAATAGAAAAGACTCGGTCTACGTATTTACGTAACTTGTGAGTTCTTTTGGCATTCCAGGCCCAGGTTTTGGGTGCGATGTAGTAGTAGACTGGCCAACCTTGTTTCTTGGCAAATTTGGCAATCCGCAAGTTAAAGCCCGGATAATCAATCAGAATAACGGCATCTGGTTGGAAGCTTAGTAGATCTTGTTTACAAATTTTTAGGAAGTTGCTAATGGTCTTTAAGTTCTTTACCACCTCCAGGAATCCCATAAAGGCCATATCGCGGTAATGCGTTACCAACTCGGCCCCAGCCCCTTGCATAGCATCCCCACCCCAACAGCGAACCTGAGCATTAGGATCAAGTCGGTGAATCTGCCGAATTAGATTCCCACCGTGAAGGTCGCCGGAGCGCTCTCCGGCAACTAAGTAATATTTCATGCTTCTAGGGCAGGTTCCGGATGTTCCTGAGGTATCGTTACTGAATGGCTTAGATCTAAACCTTCGCCAAAAAACTCCACAAAATTATTCCGGGTTTCAAATAACCGTATGGAATGTAGCTGTCCACGAGAGGTTATTTTGGCAACTTCGGGAGCGAGAATTTTCCAAAACTCTTCTACTAGAATTTCACAGCTAGCCATCTTACCTCGCATGAAATCTACATCAACATTAAGATTTTTGTGATCTACCTTGTCGATGATAGATTTCTTAATGATCTGGCTAAGTTGTTTCAGGTCAACCACAAAGCCCGTCTCAGGATCAGGCTTACCTTTAACCGTGACAATAAGTTCAAAGTTATGACCGTGCCAGTTTTCGTTGGCGCAAGGTCCAAACACTTCTTCGTTCCTTTCTCTAGTCCAATTCGGATTATATAACTTGTGGGCAGCGTTAAAATGCTCCTTTCGGCTCACGTATATCATGATTCTGCGCGATTTTTTGCAAATATAAACAATCCGTCCGCTATATTCAGTTCTTTAGACTTACTCAATAACCTTCCAAAACACATGATAGTAATTGTGGGTGCGCCAACCCAAATCGGCCAAATGGTGGCCAAGAAATTAAATGAAGAAAATTTTAACTACCTGGTTTTAACTGGTGTGAACGATACGATTAGCGATGAACTAGTTCAGCAGTCGGTTCAGTACTGGCATTGGGTTAGCTATTCTCAACTAAACGATTGGATCAAAGATCAAGCTGACGAAATTGAATTCATCATTTGGTGCGATTCTCTCCAAGCAACTATTAATCAAACGCTATTTGCCGATTTCTGGCAAGCAGCCTATCAATTTCAGATACCTTTTTTGGCGTTGACTGAGCAGGAAGGCTTATTTTATAGACTTACCAAGAACCTTACTACTCCATTTTTTTGGTCGGTATTGATCGTACAAAATCTTTACTTTCTCTCTGATCAAGTAGAAAGTAATCCTGGTGAAAATCAGTTACAAACCATTAAGCTACCAACGTTATTGTCAAGGTTAACATCTGATAAGGCAACACCTGAAATACTGTCAATTACTTTCGCGGATGATGTAGTTGACTTGGTCTATTTTTTTATCCATCACCGCGAGGTTTCTGGAGTTTATCACCTACCCTTTCAACACATTTCTAGCAGCTATTTTGACTCAAGTGAAGCTAATTTACGATTACCGAAGGGCAAACTAGAGTTAGCGAACTGGCCAGAGGAAGCCCAAGACTATCAGCACACATTGGCAAAAATTGGATACATCCACCCTTTCCAGACTATTCAAGATATAATCTAAAAGTTCGATATATTTATTATAAATAACTGATTTTGA
Source organism: uncultured Flammeovirgaceae bacterium (assembly GCA_937884755.1). Classification (GTDB taxonomy): domain Bacteria; phylum Bacteroidota; class Bacteroidia; order Cytophagales; family Cyclobacteriaceae; genus Tunicatimonas. The sequence continues at coordinate 96,328 of CAKZYJ010000512.1, read as the reverse complement.
ATTTATTATGTTAATGAAACAAGGCTGTTATTACTATGAAAACTACCCTATCAGTCAAAAATGATGTATCATCGCAAATACAGGAAATACTTACCCTCCAAGTAGAGAGTTGCCGTTCAGCCCTTCAATCCAATAACCATCACGCAGGTATTCACGAAGCTCGTAAAGAATTAAAAAAAATTCGAGCCGTGCTGCGGTTGGCACGTCTCTCAGTACCGTCTAACACTTATAAGAAAACTAATGCCTACTTCAGAGATATTGGCAGATTGCTGTCTGAGGCACGTGATACTGCGGCACTACTGGAGGTTGTATCTACGCTACACAATCAAGTGAAGCAACCCACTCTGAAGAGTCTATTGAATACCGTGGTTCACCATTTATCAGCCAAAAAAGCAGCCGTAACCCGCTACCAGATTAATCGTGATCAACTCCCCAAAAAAACTAAATACAAATTAACGAATGCCGAAGAATACATTACAAATTATGAATTGGATGAAGAAGGTTTTGATGCTTTGGCTAATGGACTGGAGAAAGTATACGCTCGGGGAAGAAACATGATGAAAGTAGTAATCAAAGATCCTGATCCTGAAAACTTTCACGAGTGGCGAAAACGGGCTAAGTATCTCCGTTATCAGCTATATACAATCCGAGAAGTTTGGCCAGCTATGCTGGATGTTTGGGAAGGTGAGCTTCACCAACTTACTGATTCCTTAGGGGCTGAGCATGACCTCTTCGTACTCCACGAAACTATCCTGAACTCAAAGCTCAAAGGCGATTCCAATTGGCAGCTACTATTTGAATTTATCGCTACTCGCCGAAAGACTCATCAACAGGAAGCGATCATTCTGGGAAAGAAAATCTATGCTCAAAAACCAAATCAGTTTACCAATTGGCTTGAGAAAAGTTGGAAATCTATTGCGAAGGCGAAGGCTACTTATTGAAAAAGTGATTGACGATTATCTACTATTGTTTCTAGCCTAAATCTGCTAATTTTGGCATTTCAAAAAATGAACGGTCAATATGGCATCATACGATTCTCAGGCTATTGAAAAAAAGTGGCAAAAGCACTGGCGCGATAATAATATTTACCACGTTGAAGTAGACCTCACCAAGCCCAAGTACTACGTACTCGATATGTTCCCCTATCCTTCCGGAGCAGGACTGCACGTAGGTCATCCGTTGGGTTATATTGCTTCCGATATTGTCAGCCGCTACAAGCGCTTGAAAGGATTTAATGTATTGCACCCAATGGGATTCGATTCCTTCGGTTTACCTGCCGAGCAGTACGCCATTCAAACCGGGCAACATCCAGAAATTACCACTGCCGAGAATATTAATCGTTATAAACAGCAACTCAAAAACCTCGGTTTTTCCTACGATTGGAGCCGGGAGGTGCAGACCAGCAGCCCAAACTTCTACCACTGGACGCAGTGGATTTTCATGCAGTTATTTGAAAGCTGGTACGATCAAACCACGGATAAAGCTGAACCCATTGAAACGTTAATTTCCAAATTTGAGGAAGAAGGAAACGAATTAGTACAAGCCGCTTGTGATGATGAAACCCCTCAGTTCTCAGCGGCAGAGTGGAAGGATATGTCAGAGGATGAACAGCAAAAAATGCTACTTAACTATCGTCTTACCTATCTGGCTGATACCGTAGTTAATTGGTGCCCGGCTATGGGCACCGTGTTGGCTAACGACGAAGTAAAAGACGGCTTTTCCGAACGGGGTGGTTACCCGGTTGAACGTAAAAAAATGAAGCAGTGGATGATGCGAATCACCGCCTACGCCGACCGCTTGTTGGAGGGGCTTGCACGCATTGACTGGACTGATTCGCTAAAGGAAATGCAGCGCAACTGGATTGGCCGCTCCAACGGCTGTGAATTGGATTTTCGGGTGCAAGATTCAGATATTACGCTTACAGCATTTACTACCCGGCCTGATACCACCTTTGGGGTTACCTACATCACTTTAGCCCCGGAACATGAGCTAATTGACCAACTTACTGCGACTGATCGCAAAGATGAAGTGTCGGCTTACGTAGAAACAGCAGTTAACCGCTCGGAACGAGACCGGATGGCTGATGTTAAAACTGTATCAGGGGTGTTTACTGGTTCCTACGCAATCAACCCATTGTCTAATGAACCTGTGCCTATCTGGGTAGCCGATTACGTACTAGCCGGTTATGGCACGGGCGTAGTCATGGGCGTGCCTTCATCAGACGATCGGGATTTTCGCTTCGCCCAACATTTTGACCTACCAATTGTACTCGTGATTGAAGGTACCGAAAACCTGGAAGACCCTACCGAGATAAAACACGGAACTATCATTAATTCCGATTTTATGAATGGCATGGACTCTCACGATGCCATTAAGGCGGCGATTAATAAAGCTGAAGAGTTAGGAGTGGGAGTTGCCAAAGTAAATTATAAAATGCGGGACGCGGTATTTAGCCGTCAACGTTACTGGGGCGAACCAGTGCCAGTCTACTTTAAGAATGATATTCCCTACCTCATTGACCAATCAGAATTACCATTAGAGTTGCCCTCAGTAGATGAATACAAACCCACTGAAACCGGTGAGCCACCCTTAGGGCGGGCTACCGACTGGAAGTACCAAAACGCTTATCCGTACGAGTTAACCACCATGCCCGGATGGGCAGGGTCATCCTGGTACCATTTCCGCTACATGGACCCTCAAAACGATGAGGAGATGGTAAGTAAAGAAAAGCAGTCTTATTGGGAGAGTGTGGATTTGTACATTGGCGGCACCGAACACGCTACTGGCCATTTGCTCTATTCCCGGTTCTGGACGAAGTTCTTGTACGACCGAGGTTTTGTTACCGTAGACGAACCTTATAAAAAACTCATCAATCAGGGCATGATTCAGGGGCAATCTAGCATTGTGTATCGAGTACAGGGGAAAAACCAATTTGTCTCCTACAGACTGAAGAACCAGTACGAAGTATCGCCCATGCATGTAGATATTTCTTTGGTCACCAACGATGTGTTAGACCTAGACGCATTCCGAAACTGGCGAGAAGATTTGGTAGAAGCCGAATTTATTCTGGAGAATGGTCAATACATCTGTGGATCGGAAGTGGAGAAAATGTCTAAACGACTGTTCAATGTGGTAAACCCGGATGATGTAGTGGAACAATACGGGGCGGATACGCTAAGACTTTACGAGATGTTCCTAGGGCCACTGGAGCAGTCTAAACCTTGGAACACTAACGGCATTGATGGAGTATTTAAGTTTTTACGCAAGCTCTGGCGATTATTCCATGATGATAATGAGCAATTTTCGGTATCGGATGAAGCAGCAACCAATGCCGAGCTAAAAACACTGCATAAGACCATTAAAAAGGCCCAAGAAGACATTGAAAGTTATTCTTTCAATACTACGGTTAGTAGTTTTATGATTTGCGTAAACGAGCTTACTTCGCTTAAGTGCAGGAAACGGCAGATTCTCAACGACTTATTAATCATCCTTTCCCCCTTTGCTCCTCACGTTGCAGAAGAACTCTGGCAAAAATTAGGACACGACGATAGTATTGTCTTGGCAACTTTTCCGGTTTACGATGAGAAATACCTGATTGAAGATACCCATGAGTATCCTATTTCAATCAATGGAAAAGTACGAACCAAAATGAACTTCTCACTAGAGACTTCTAAAGAAGACATTGAACAGCAAGTTTTAGCAGATGAAACTGTACAGCGATGGACGGAAGGAAAAACGCCGAAGCGAGTAATTGTAGTAACTAAGCGAATCGTAAATATCGTTATTTAGGCTACTGAGGGTTCTGATTGGTAATAATCGGGGTCTCGGTAGTATCGGCGGGAGACATGAACGGATCATCAGGTGCGGCGAGAGGATCAACGTAAGCGGAATCCATAGAGACCGATTCGCCGGGAGGAAATACCGTCACCATTTCTACCGTTTTGATATCGTTGTATCTTTTGGAGTAACTGATCTCGTCGATAATTCCGTAACGACCTTTATCTGTTATGAATTGCTTGGGAATGAAACTAGTATCGCCTTCAAATAGCGAGAAATGTTCAGTTCGTACGCTATCATCCAAAATGAAGCTGCTCTGAAAAGCCGGGCAGATCATTCCTCGATGACATGCCGAAAGCATCATTCCGACAATAATGTACTTTGTGGTAGAACTTACAAATCTCATCTCAAGCAGCGAGAAACAGTGTTTAAGCTAATACATTGCAAATATTCATCTTTGTTTAGCACTTAGCTTATATATTTCTCGGAAAAACTTACTTTTCACTCATTTAACTGATTATTCAACTTTAATTTTTATTATATTATTGTTAAACTATTGTATTATTTTTATTTATCTGGCAAAGGGGCGTACATTTCGGGCCGACCTCGCCGATACATTGTCCCACTTACCCTATCAGTGTTATCGTACCTTCTGCGAAAATGCGGCATAAAATCATCGGTTTCTTCCATCCACCGCTGTAAAATCGCATAATGCTTCTGAATTAGCGGACGATATTTAGACTGAAAAGCCAGATTATTTAGCTCATACGGATCATTTTTTACATCATAAAACTCTATTTCGGGTCTAGGTACCTGAAAAATTAATGACTGCGCCTGATTCAGCTCCCCTCGTTCTTTTAGTCGTAACAGTGATTGATGCGATAGACTTCCCGCCAGATCAGCCGCAGTACCGTGGGGCAAGTTGATATAGCTATTGACAATTAATTTGAAGCTATCGCTTCGGACACTGCGCATATGTTCGTCACAATCGTGCCAGTTTCTTTCGCTAAAAACGTATTCATCTGCAATGGATTGTTCCTGAACCAGGTTTTCCGCAAAACTATTTCCGAACATTGAAGGTGGTGTTTCTACTCCCGCTAGGTCTAGTATTGTTGGTGCCAGTCTGAGGGTGGTCAATAGTTGATTATCGACCCTAGCATCCTGAATAGCCTCTGACCAGTTTATAATAAACGGAGTTTTAATTCCTTCATCGTAAAGAGTTCCTTTGGCTCGGGTGAATGGTTTGCCATTATCGCTCATAAAAATGATAATCGTATTTTCCCGCTTCCCAGCATCTTCTAAAATTTTCAGAGCGCTTCCCATTGTACTATCCATTCGGCCGATTTCATCGTAGTACATAGCTAAATCCTGACGGGTTTCCGGGGTATCGGCCAAATAGGGAGGAATGATTACTTCGGAAGGGTCATGACTATTGGCAATCGTATTAGGTTGATAGCTGCGGTGGGGATCAAAAAAGGCAAACCAGACAAAAAACGGCTGATCACCCGCTTCTGTTAGTACTGTTTTGAGGTCTTCCCCCCGAGGGTTTCCTTTACCCGGATTGAAATAGTCGAACTGCCCGGTGGCTGATTCCCCAATATGTGACTTACCTAATAAAGCACTGTAGTAATCAGCTTCTTTCAGATAGTGAGGAACTACTTTCTGACCCTTCTCCAACGGTGTGTGTAAATCTTCGGTACGAAGGGTGTGGGGAAACTGGCCGATCAGTAAACTGGTGCGGGTTGGACTACACTGGGGCGATGGTAAAAAAACGTTGTTAAAGCGAATACCCGTTTCGGCTAACTGGTCTATAGTTGGAGTTCTGATAGCGGAATTGCCGTAGCAACCAAAGTCTCTCCAGCCTGCGTCATCGGCAATAAACACAATGATGTTTGGTTTAGAAGGTAAATTTTGGGAGAAAGTTGGTGCTGATATCAATGCGAAAAACAGCGTGTAGGATAAAAATTTCTTCATGATAGGCGGTTGGTCACGGCTAGCGAGATACAAAACATTTGATCGTTTCGCAAGTTCGATTTTCTGATTATGAAGCAGTTTGCTCAGTTATTTGTTCAGCTAGATCAGACCAACAAAACTAACGACAAAGTAGCTTTACTGAAAGATTATTTTGCTACCGCCCCCGATCGAGATAAACTTTGGACGATAGCATTCTTTAGCCACAAACGCCCTAAACGCCCCGTAAACTCTACCCTACTGAAAAGTTGGGCGATGGAACTAGCAGAATTACCCGAATGGCTATTCCGTGAATCTTATTCATTTGTGGGTGATTTGGCTGAAACCATTTCGTTATTACTCCCTCCTCCTACTAAATCTCAAGATCAGCCTTTAGCTTACTGGATAGACTATTTGCAAGACCTAGCTAAATTAGATGAAAGCGAGAAGAAGGAAAAAATACTGGTCGCCTGGCAGCAGATGACCCAGCCAGAACGATTTGTTTTCACCAAGCTCATGACCAGCAGCTTTAGAATTGGGGTTTCGCAAAACCTTGCTATTCGGGCACTGGCCGAACAAAATCAGCTAGATAAAACCTTGGTAGCTCACCGCTTAATGGGTAACTGGAACCCCAATACCGTTTCGTTTAAATCACTAGTGTTGGAGGAAAACCAGGAAGATAACCTCTCTCGCCCCTACCCTTTCTTCCTAGCTCACCCAGTCAATACGGAAGAGATTCCCGACTTAGGCCCGGTTTCTGACTGGCAAGTGGAATGGAAGTGGGACGGTATCCGCTCCCAGATCATTGTGCGTGAAAATAAGCTTTATATCTGGTCTAGAGGAGAAGATTTGCTAACCGATAAATTTCCTGAGCTGGTGGTTTTTCGGGAGAATTTGCCATCCGGAACGGTGATCGATGGAGAGATCTTGCCCTTCATCGATGGTGAAATTTTAAGTTTTTCTATTGCAAACCCGGATAGGGAGGAAAAATGTCACTAAAACAATTCTAAAAAACGCTCCAATTGTAGTTAGAGCCTACGACCTTCTGGAATGGGACGGAGATGATATTAGAGAATCGCCGCTAGAAAAAAGAAGAAAACAACTGAAGGAATTATATGAGAATACCAAAGAATCTATTCCTCCTTTTCAGTTGTCAGATGTGGTGGAGGCAGCTGACTGGAAAGTGCTAGCTAACTTGAGAGAACAATCTCGCTCGCTAATGGCCGAGGGCTTTATGATCAAAAGAAAAAATAGTACGTACCAAGTAGGTCGCAAGCGAGGCGACTGGTGGAAGTGGAAGGTTGATCCGCTTACCATTGACGGAGTGCTGATTAACGCTCAGCGCGGTACCGGCAGACGGTCGGGATTGTACACCGATTACACCTTTGCTGTCTGGGATGAATACAACGGGAGTCAACGATTGGTCCCATTCGCCAAAGCTTACTCGGGATTAACTGACGACGAGATTCGTAAAGTAGATGCTTTTGTGAAACGTAATACCCGCGAGAAATTCGGACCGGTTCGTTCGGTGAATCCGGAATTGGTGTTTGAAATTGCTTTTGAAGGTATTCAGCGATCCAGCCGACATAAATCTGGGGTTGCTTTGCGGTTTCCCCGCATACTGAGATGGCGATTGGATAAATCAGCTGAAGATGCCAATACATTGGTAGAACTTCGTGAACTACTTGATCTATACGGAAATAATTGACTTGGCTACATCAATCCAGCCTTCCGGCCCTACCTTATCTATCTTTGTTATATTTGGTTCAGTCGTTTCCGACCATTTTCCACCCGGTTTTTGCACCAGATAACCTCGGTCCACCACCGCTAATAGCGGAATATCGTTAGCCGAATCTCCCAGACCAATAGTCTCTACCGTTCCAAATTCTCGTTGATAAAGCGCCGTCAACAATTTTACCGCCTTACCTTTATCACTTTTTGCACCCATTACCGTATGAAATTTACCACCTGATACACAACTCAAACCACTTTCAGCAAGTAGAGCTTTAAAATCTTTAAACGGCTGGCCTATTTTATTACCCTTCAACAATGTTTCCGAGTAATCGCGGGAGGAAGCTCGTTGGGCAAAGCCGCTATCAAGCCCAGTTATTTCTTTTATTTCCTTTAGTGATAAATCTCCATATCCCCAAAGATCAATGCTAACTTGTTCTCTAGCGGTTTGAATTTTAGATCGTACATAGCTGTACGTCTCACCTAGCCGAATTACCGAATAGTTTTCCTGTTGATCTACCGGATACTCAGAATTAGCTGATTGATCGATTATGAAAGAAAAGTAACCATTTGGAATAAAAATGGCACTACCATTTTCGGTAATGAATGGATTTTGATTGTTTAGAGCCTGACGATAAAATTCCTGCTCCACTCGAGTCTTGGATGAGCAGAACACCACCGGAATTCCCAGTGCTTCCAACTTTGGTAGTACTGGGTGAACAGTTGAATACGAGTAATCCTGGAAATCAAGTAGTGTTCCATCAAGATCAGTGAAAATGACCCGCTCCATCGCTTACTTCATTTCCAGTACCTTATCTTGATCAGGCAGGTGCTCTACGTTTCCCTCAATCTTTTCGCGAATAAGTCCAGGGGTTTCGTTCTTTACCTTTTTGATGGTGCTAGCTTTGAAGAACTTAGCATATTCGTGATTTTCCAGAGTCTTAGCGAACTTTTTCAAATCAGCGTTGCAGATAGCTGGATAATACGATAGCGTTTCCGGCAGCTTTTCTCCAGACTTCAATAACTTACGATTATACAAATCGTCCAGAATCTCTTCTTTCAACGATTCGGGACAAATTGGTGACCGATAAATTACCTCCATTGCCGCTCGGCTCATATCCTGCACGTGAATGTCACCCTTCACTTCGTGTAAGTGAGGGTTGCGAGATTCAATCTGGAATAGTTCGATTCGGTTTTTCAGCACATCTTTTTCCGGATTACCACTAATTCCGCCAAACCTTTCCAACATGTTAATATAGTGGTAAGGCTCAATGGAGTAGCCGGAAGAGAAATCCAGTTTAGCGGCCAAATCCATTGACATGGCGTGTTCACCCGCATTTCCAGTCTTAATTATTTCGGTCCCGTAACCAGTGTAGGTGCTAATAAGCGAGTTCAAAATCCGATTGGTATGCTCAGAAGCTCGACCTCGTTTAGCAAAAAACAGATTAGACTGCACAATCTTAGGTTTACTATGCCAGGAGATTCGTACCATAGAGTAGCGCGATTTAGCCAAACAGAAGCCAGCGCAGTATTCTTTTACGTACTCCAGTACCGCCCCCGGAAAAAAGTTATCCGAGTCAATAAAACCAATGTATTTCCGTCCCGTAAGATTGGCTAACATAGTACCCAGAATCATTCCTTCCGCTTTACCATCCATCACGCTGTTCTGCTTATCCAGAATATATTTGTAGCCCGATGCCTGACAGGCTTTGGCTAATAGTGGGTCTTTCTGGTGGAAGACCAGTATATCCTTATTCATGAATCGGGCTGCATGCTCTATCGCATCCTTTTCAATATAGAAACGGTCAATAGGTTCACGTGGGCTATTCGATACGACAATAGTGAGGCAGTCGTTAGGGATACCGCATAACACACCTTCAATCAACTTTATCCGCTCCTCCATTACTGGCACCACAATAACCATCTTCTCTTCAATGCCATTGATGGACTCTTGCGATAAGCGAACAATTGTAGAGTTTTCTTGTCCTTCATTTTTGGCAAATCTCAACCCAGCATCCAGCTCATACACTTTCTGCACATCGTGAAACATAATGGGGCCGAAACGCTCAACTTCTCGGGGAATTTCTATTCTCATAATAACTTAGTAAGGGTAGGTTGTGAAAGTAATCAATTATCGGAAAAAGGATTAAAGGATAATGAAAATTAACACTAAAATAATGACCATTACACAACAAAGGGTTCGGGACTGAAACAAAGGACAAATACTACTAGGGCCAGCCACCCCAATATCTTGCGAGTAAGATTAAGTGGTTCATTTATGAAAGTCACCGGATGGTAGATTCCTAATACCCTGCCGATAAGGAAAGCAAACAATAACCAGCCAGTGTAACCCTGAAAATCAAAATACGAGGAAAATAGAAACTGAGTAGCAAAAACGGCTACAGCTACCATCAGATTTGTCTGAGGTGAACGGGTGAGTCGAGAGAATAACACGTACAAAAACCCGATGTAAAGCGGTATTCCCCAAATGATACTATCAAAAGAATCCGACAAACTGAGTGTACCCATACCGGCGTATAAGACGAATAGTATGAATAATCCTGCTGATACTTTTTTGTGGTAACGCCCGATTAATCCGTATAAGATGTGGCCACCGTCAAGCTGACCTATCGGTAGCAAGTTTATTGCGGTAAAAAATAATGCTAAATAGCCTGCGAAAAGCCAGGGGTAGTGAATTAATTCGTGGCCGTTGGGTACCCAATCGTTCTCTCCTGCCACGTACTTACTGAAAAATGTCATGGTCAGGTTGTTTCCCACTTCTATTGTACCCGGTCCGGGACCAAACCACAATGTGTCGGGCCAGTAAGTAGGAGTAGCACCGAACTGTTTTTCGTAATCTTCGGTGAGGAAAAAGGTGTCTTTCTGATAGACAATCTCTTCAAAGTCATCTCCAAAGTAGCGGTATTCCGGATGAACTTCGTAAATATATTCCTTATCTGGTAAATGAGTAAAGCCATAGTAGAGCACTCCCAATGCTGCTATAAATCCTGCTAACGGTCCGGCTATTCCTATATCAAAAAATTGGGTACGAGAGTTTATATAATCTTTAATCCGGATAAATGCACCCATAGTGCCAATAGAAGGAACACCGAAAATACCCAGCCAACCCAGAAAGCCCAGCCACAGCGGAATGTAATAGGGTAAGGTTACTTTCACTTTGTGCCACTTGGCGGTGAAATAATGGCCAAATTCGTGAACGGTTAAAATTCCCAGAAAGGGCAGCGAAAAAGTAAAGCCCTTTAAAAACCACTCCCAGGTAACGGGACGAAGGTCAAAGCCTACAAACCGCATAAACTGCCACTCTGTACCGGCCAACGTAGTAGTAGTAAGCGTGATAACAAATAATAGTAAGTGAACTCCCCAACTGCGAAAATGCTTCTTCATCAATCTTTAAAATAAGAGAGTATATCCTGCTGTTTAGTTACATGAAAGGTTTGTAAGTTTACTTTCTGGGCGGCTAGTATGTTTTCCTCTTTGTCGTCAACGAACAGTGTTTGCTCGGGGACTAGCTGACTGTCGGCTAATACGTATTCGTAAATTTCCCGCTCAGGTTTACGTAAATTTATTTCGTGGGAATAATAAACCTTTTCGAAAAAGTGATTAATTGTAGGTTTTCCTAAGGTTTGTCGTACGATTTCATTGAAAGCCGTAACGTGAATTTCGTTGGTGTTACTGAGAACGAAAAGCCGGTATTTTGGAGCAAGGCGCTGCATTAACTCTAGGCGAGCTTTGGGAATTCGTAGTAGCATACTGTTCCAAATGTTGTCAATTTTCTGATCATCTAATGATTCATTGCTGGCTAGTTTGCGAATACCGTCCCTAAATTCACTGCTACTGATCAATCCTTTTTCGTACTCCAAAAACAATTCCACCTCTTCAACCCTACCGGGACGACTCCGTGATGGAATTACCTTCTGAAAAGCCTGGAACGTTTTTTCAGTATCCAGATCAATAATTACGCCTCCGAGGTCAAATATGATATTTTGTACTTTATGATTGGACATAAGCTTAGAAAAGATGAACTGAAAATTATACTTTGCAAGTAAATAGTTTTTGTTCAAATTTAACCCATAACCCACTACCTCATTTCGATACACAACTGACCTTCAGTTTTTATTACTCAAACCACAAATTGAAAGGTATTTATGAAAAAAATTGCAGGGATTCTAAAAGACTTTTTTGCCTTACATCAACAAAAAGTATTTCAGGCTACTGCCCCTGGGCGTCTAGATATTATGGGTGGTAACACGGATCTGGCCGGTAGCTTATTACTACAAAAACCCTTAGATAGCCCAACAACGGCTTATCTCGCTATTTCTGATACACCTGCCTTTCGTTGGCAGCTCTATGTAGAAAGTGAAAAGGTCGCTGAATTTGAAACGGATTACGCTAGCATCATTGGAGAGTTCCCTACATTGAATTATGATTTTGTCCGGGAACAAGTGCTATCGAAAGAAAATAGCCAGTTGGCTCTTCCAATTATTGCTATTACGCTACTGTTCTTTGAGAGTCAGAATATTAAGGCTGAGGGCATTGACCTGATTATTGCCACAGAGTTACCTCTAAAGCAAGGAGTAGGTACTCAGGCCTCGATTGAAATAGCTACTTTAAAAGCACTAGCTGACGCTTATTCATGCGAGTTAGGCGCAGATAATTTGCCCTCTTTAGCCCTCCAGGCAGAGAATGTATTAGTCACTAACCCCACTGGTGGGGGTGCTCAGTTTGCCTCTTACTTTTCTAAACACCATACATTAACAGTATTTAGAGCTTCGCCCCCCGAAATTTTTCACCCCATCGAGGTTCCTGATACCATACAGTTTATTGGTATCGGTACCGGAATTGATACTACCTTCCTTTCTGAGTCCTACGAAATCTACCGTGCATCTATCTTTATGGGGTACACAATTATCGCCCTAGCAAGTGGTGCGTCCCTCCGGGATTTGGAGGTAGCATTCAACACCAATAATCGCAGTAGTTTACCTTACCGGGGCAACGTTGGTGAAATTAACCCCTCAGAGTTTGAAGACAAGTTCTTGCCTTTACTTCCTGATTCGCTCTCAGGAGATGAGTTTTATCAGCAATACAAATATAGTATTGATCAAGTGGCATTTATTGACCGTGATAAAACCTACTCAATTAGAAACTGTACTAAACATCCGGTATACGAAAACTTCCGGGTTAAACTTTTCGCTCAGATACTGAAAAACTACTCTACTGAATTTCAGGACTACTCTAATCGACTGAATCTCTTAGGGGAGCTAATGTATCAATCTCACCAGAGCTACACTGAGTGCGGGTTAGGAAACGATGAGGCTAATCATATTGTAAGACGAGTAAAAGAGATCGGCGGTGGCAAGGGACTATTTGGGGCCAGAATAACCGATGCTGGGAATGGTGGAGTGGTCAGTGTGCTTGCCAGCGGCATTGCCGGACCGGAAAAAGCCACCCAGCTACGGCAAGAATTAGAACAAGAATTTCAAAAACCTCTAGCCTATTTTGTCTAAAAAACAAACTAGTGATGGTGAATGGAACGAGACTAGTATTCGCTGGAGACTAGCCAGCCTGGCAATGCAAAGTGGTTTTGAAGACGAACAAAAGATATTTCATTTACTGCTTGATATGCGACTAATGGGAGAACCATTAGCCTCGTTACTCGCAATGGTCAGCCGTGAACTTCAGAAAAGCAGTCCAGTCGAAGCTCAAGAGTTTTTATCCAAGGTTCAGCATTTTGTCTTTGAAGCCAACTTTCCGCCCCAGTTCTCAACGCTGATGATTAACTTTTTACGAGAGAATTCGCACTTACTGCCGCCGGCAGAAGACTATTAGCTAGCACTCATAGAAGTCTTCATCTATCCCAGCACGGTTGCGAGAGTGAAGTTCAACTGGAAATTCCCATAAGTAGCGTAAATGCCGAATAGTTTCTTCAGCTTCATCCTCATCCAGCAACCGATCGTTCTGGATTTTATGAATGAGTGTAAGTTTACTGGTCTTGTGGGTATCTACTGCTTCAACTTGGATGTTAGGCACTCGATAAGATCGGTCATACTGCTTACTCAGTGACTCTCTGATTTTTCGGTAGCCTCGCTCATTATGAATAGAGGTTATTTCGTAGTGTTCCTCATCCTCATCATCCAGAATGGTAAACAATCTCATGTCTCTAATGACCTTGGGCGACAAGTACTGAGCGATAAAGCTATCATCCCGAAAATTTTCCATCGCATAGTGTACTTCCACCAGCCAGTCTTTCCCGATCAGGTTGGGAAACCACTTTTTATCCTCCTCGGTCGGTTCCTGACAGATGCGCTTGATATCCATGAAGATATTGAAACCTAGTGTATAGGGGTTCAAACCCGAAAAATAAGGGCTATTGTACGCCGGTTGGTAGATCACACCGCTATGGCTTTTAATAAACTCCAGCATAAAGCCATCATCCAGAAGACCTTTCTCGAATAGCTTATTGATGATGTGGTAATGCATGAAGGTAGCAAAACCTTCATTCATCACCTTCGTCATTCCTTGCGGATAATAGTACTGGGCAACTTTGCGAACAATGCGAATTAGTTCCCGCTTCCATACAGGCAATTTCGGAGCGTTTTTCTCCACGAAGTATAATATGTTCTCTTCCGGTTCTACTGGAAATTTGCCCTTTTTCTCTAAGATTCTTTTTCGCTTCTTCAACCCCTCGGGTAGTGTTCGGAGCAATTCATTATAATTTTCAGTTTTTGCTTTGGCTAATCTACGTAAGCGAGCTTCTTCTTTTGCTGGCGATAACTTAGATGGCTTTTTATATTTATCCACCCCGAATTCCATTAGGGCGTGGCAGGCATCTAGTACTGCCTCTACTTCTTCCCAACCAAATTCATCCTCACATTTAAGCACAAAGTCGCGGGCAAAAACCATATAATCTAGAATAGATTCTGCCGAAGTCCACTCTTTGAATAGGTAGTTATTTTTGAAAAAGGCATTATGTCCCTGACAGGCATGAGCAATGACTAATACCATCATACAGGTGGTATTATTTTCCATATTATAGCTAATACAGGGATTAGAATTTATCACCATTTCGTAGGACAAACCCATTCGCCCTTTACGGTAATTACCCTGATTTAATACAAAGTCTTTCCCAAATTTCCAATGAGGATAGGTGGTGGGTAAACCTATCAATGCGTAGGCATCCAGCATTTGCTCCGAAGTTACAATCTCAATTTGATTGGGATAAGTATCCAGATGAAAGTATTCTTTTCCAACCCAATCAGTTACTTCATCTGCTGCTTGAAGTGTTTCAAAATCCCAGTTGGGATTACTAAACATCACTTTATATTTCTCTCTATCTTTTTTCTTCATCGTGCGAATTGCAGTACAAAATACCAATGTTTTACGACATGTATACTGTTAGAAAGTACCCTGGACCATACCCGAGAGTGCTCGATGTTCTATACAGTCTTCTCTTCCACCAAACTCTTCTTACGGAACAAGGCTCGGAATACTGGCCATATTTGATTTACATCGTTAATATTTCGCATAGCGAAATTTTCCGAACCGCGAAGCCGTTTGTAGGCATGCCATAAGTAGCCTTCCAAACCCCGATTTTTAATCTCGATGTACGCCATATACTGTACCATCGGTAAGACCTCTTGCTTCAATAATTGACTACACTCAATGGCATCCCCGTTAGACCACACATCACCGTCGGATGCCTGACAGCAGTAAATATTCCACATATTTTCAGAGTATCGTTCTTGAGCAATATTTTTCATGAGTTTAAGCGATGGGGCTACAATGGTTCCTCCGCTTTCCCGAGAATTAAAGAATTCCTCCTCATCCACTTCTTTAGCTTCAGTATGATGGCGAATAAATACGATCTCTACTTTCTGGTACTGGCGGGTAAGGAAAATATAAAGTAAGGTAAAAAAGCGCTTGGCGATGTCCTTTTCGTGGTAGCCCATTGATGCGGAAACGTCCATGATACAAAACATGACCGCCGCAGTAGTAGGCTGCGGAACCCGCTCAAAATGGTTGTAGCGTAAATCCACATCATCAAAGAAGGGAATAGTGAACTGCATCTTTTGATACTTTTCCAGTTCCTCTTGCAGTTTCACCTTTTCATCTTCTTTCTTAACCTTCTTTAATTTTTCTTCCAGTTGGTTAATCTTAGCCGTATAAGCACCCTGGATGGATATTCGACGGGCTAAGGACTGACGGTAGCTCGTCTGGATGTTTAATCGCGAGGGAACGCTATGCTTAGTGTAACCGGCTCGTTGGTTTTTAAAGCTAACGGTACTCTGCATGTACTTCTTTACCAGGTTCGGGAGCTCCAGATCATCAAAAAAGTATTTAATGAACTCCTCCCGGCTCAGAATCACTACAAAATCGTCTTCTGTTACCTCCGGACTGTTTGAACCTTTACCCTGCCCTGCTCCTTGACCACCGTCTTCTGGTTTAGGAACTTTATCCCCCTCACCAAACTTGTCGTTACCCGGACGAACATACTGTTTTCGTCCCGATCGGGGATCATGATGGAAGGTAGGTTCCTTTACTCCCCGCACTGGCACCTTCACTTTCCCGCCCTGGCTAGCATCCTTAATGCTCTCCTGACTGATAATATCGGGAATTGCTTTTTTAATCTGATCCTCTACTCGCTTCAAAAACTTCTGGCGATTATTGATTGACTTCCCCTTGGTATTCTTCCGCCGGTCTATAATATTACACTTGCTCATAATCACTGATTATTTGGTAGCAGCGACCCAATTCAAAGCAAGCTTATCCCATTGTTTTGCGCACCCGCATAAACCAATCTACCAAAATTCGGATTTGCTTGGAGGTATAACCACGGTCCATCATCCGACGGGTAAAGTCACGATGCTTGCGTTCATCCTCCTCATTACTTTTGGCATTGAATGAAATTACTGGTAGTAGATCTTCGGTATTGGTAAAAATCTTTTTCTCGATAACATTCTTAATCTTTTCGTAAGAATCCCATCGAGGTGTCTCACCCCCATTGTTCGCTTTGTACCGAAGAGTGAAGTTAGTGACTTCAGCGCGGAAGTCTTTCGGATTAGCAATACCCGCGGGCTTTTCAATTTTTTCTAGCTCCTCATTCAGGATACTTCGGTCTAAGATTTCACCCGAATCCGGATCACGGTAATCGTTATTCTGGATCCAGTAGTCGGCGTAAATCACGTACTTTTCAAAAATGTTTTGGCCGTAGGTGCTGTACGACTCTATATAGGCTTTCTGAATTTCGTCGGCAATAAATTCGGCGTATTTGTTGGCCAGGATTGACTTAATTATGTTGAGATACCGCTCTTCGCTTTCTCCGTCTAATTCCAATTTTACTACTTCCTGTTCCAGCACATACAGCAGGTGAACGGGATTAGCCGCCAGTTCTTCATTGTCGAAGTTAAATACTTTGGAAAGCACCTTAAAAGCAAATCGGGTAGAAACGCCCGTCATTCCTTCGTTAATTCCGGCATCATCCCGATATTCTTGAATAGACTTCGCATTAGGATCTGTCTCTTTTAGAGTCTCTCCGTTGTATACCCGCATTTTAGAATATAGACTGGAGTTTTCAGGTACTTTAAGTCTAGTCATTACAGAAAATTGGGCCAATAATTCCAAAGTGAGGGGGGCGCAAGGTGCCTGGTCTAACGAACTCTCTCGAATTAATTTCTTGTAAATATTAATCTCCTCATCTACCCGTAGGCAATAAGGCACCTGAACTTTATAAATACGATCCAAGAAGGCTTCGTTCTTCTTATCATTGGCAAACTTCGCCCATTCCGATTCATTAGAATGCGCTAAGATTATTCCATCGTATGGAATAGCCCCAATGGGTTCGGTACCTTTGTAATTATTTTCTTGAGTAGCTGTCAAAAGCGGATTAAGTACCTTGATGGGCGACTTAAACATTTCCACAAACTCCATTACCCCTTGATTAGCCAGGCAGAGCGCACCAGAGTACGAATAGGCATCTGGATCACTTTGTTGAAACTCCGCCAGTTTGCGAATATCGACTTTACCTACTAGCGTAGAAATATCCTGATTATTCTCGTCACCAGGCTCTGTTTTTGAGATAGCAATCTGATTCTGAACCGAAGGGTACAGCTTAACAACTTTGAATCTATTTACATCCCCGTCAAATTCTCGCAACCGTTTGGCAGCCCAGGGACTCATACAAGCCGGTAGGTAACGTACCGGTATATTGTATTCCAATTCAAGTTCTTTCTTATAGTCGGAGAATAGTCCCAAAGGACTTTCGTAGACTGGGCTAATCTGATCACCTGCTTTCAGAACATAAATTGGGTTGACCTGTATTAACTGCTTAACTTTTTCGGCTAATGAGCTTTTACCTCCTCCAACGGGTCCCATTAGGTAAAGTATCTGCTTCTTCTCTTCTAAACCCTGAGCCGAATAGCGGAAAAATGAAACAATCTGATCGATGGTTTCCTCCATACCGTAAAATTCACGGAAAGCTGGATACCGCTTGATGACCTTATTAGAAAATATCCGACTCAACTTTGGGTCGTTTCTCGTATCGATCAGTTCGGGTTCGCCAATAGCCTTCAGTATTCGCTCTGAGGGCTTGGCGTACATCAACGGGTCTTTCTTACACTCCTTTAGGTATTCAGCTAATGTCATTTCACTAAAGGAGGAGCTGTAGTTCGTTTTAATTTTATCTAAAACACTCATATCCTTCTAGGATTTAATCTGGAAAATTAAATGATTCAGTAAGTAGATTACGTTAACGTCTTTGACGTAATTCGGCGGCTCGTTGGATGGTAGTGCGAATTAGTGACTTCCTCTTCATTACTGCACGTAGGCCTCTATACAACGAACGGTGGCGAGTTTCTGGTATACACAGATACCAATGGGCCTTGCAAATAAGCTAAAGATGCGCTTATCCTTTTGACAAACAATCATTTAATATAATAGAAATATCTTAAAATAGGAATAGTTTTTTAAACAATTTTACATAAAACCTTTTCTAACTTAGAACCTAACTAAAAACAAAAACAATATGAACAACCCTCATATAGCGTTAGTAACCGGCGCATCTGGCAACCTCGGTACAGCAGTTACCAATCAGCTACTTGCGGATGGTTTCCAAGTTATTGGGACAATACTGCATCCCGATGAAAAGGATTCTCAGATTCAACATGATAGATTTGAAGTTTATCAGGCTGATGTAAGTAATGAATCGGAAGTAGAAGAACTGGTAAAATATCTTACTACAAAGTATCAACACATTGATGTAGCCTGCCTTTTGGTGGGCGGATTTGCTATGTCTTCGCTCGAAGACACCAAGTTGGCAGATGTTGAAAAGATGTTCAAACTAAATTTCAATACCGCCTACCTTTGCAGCCAGAAACTTTATCTTAGAATGAAAGAACAGGAAAGTGGGGGGCATATTATGTTGGTCGGAGCGCGCCCTGCCCTCCAGGCAGATGCCGCCGCCAGCATGGTTTCCTACTCTTTGTCAAAATCGCTTTTGTTTGAGCTAAATAAAATCATTAACGCCAAAACGGTGGAAACTGGAGTGAGAAGTTCGATTCTCGTACCTAGCGTACTTGACACCCCTCCCAATCGTAATTCTATGCCCGATGCAAATTTCAATGACTGGGTTACCCCGGAACAATTAGCTGAAGTTGTGAGCTTTTTAGCATCACCCAAAAGCCAGGCTCTACGTCAGACTATACTAAAAGTGTACGGTAACGCTTAATACGTAAGTATGCTATCTATTTGATAACCTGACAATTGTTCTCGCCCTTTTAAGAATAGCAATTCAACCAAAAAGGAAACCTGTACTATCTCCCCTCCCATTTGCTCAACTAAATGACAAGCTGCCACTGCTGTTCCGCCCGTAGCTAACAAATCATCATGAATGATTACTTTCTCTCCTGGGGCAATTGCATCCTGGTGTACTTCCAAAATATCAGTACCATATTCCAGTTTATATTCTTTCTGATAAGTTTTCGCTGGCAGTTTTCCTTTTTTCCGCATAGGGATGAAACCTACTCTCAGCCGGTC
The DNA here is from genome assembly GCA_937884755.1 of uncultured Flammeovirgaceae bacterium. Taxonomy (GTDB): domain Bacteria; phylum Bacteroidota; class Bacteroidia; order Cytophagales; family Cyclobacteriaceae; genus Tunicatimonas. Next base: position 76,822 of record CAKZYJ010000512.1, on the reverse strand, counting down.
GGCTAATGCAGCACCAAAAATAAATCCCCGAGACTCGATACCTACAACTTTGTCCACCTTTGGCCTATTAACAGTACCTAATAATTCTTTAACTGCCTGTTGGTAAGCTTCCGGATGGTTTAGCAAAGGCGTAATATCTTTATAATCTACTCCTTCACGAGGATAATCTGGAATTGTACGAATAAAGTCGTGTAGCTGCATTATTCAGATGAATAGTTATTTAAGTAGCCATAACTGAAAGACTAGAAATTACACAAGCGTAATGAATTAAGTTAAACTTCACAAAATCTCCACCAACAATCAGCTACTTTTGCTCAAAAAGATAATTATGACCAACGTAGTATCAGCCAGAGGTAAAAGTATTTACGATAACGCCAAAAACCATTTCCTTGGTAACTTTCCCGGAGATCTACCCATCGAACAAGCCTATGTTCACATCGGGATGTATTTAGGGTGGATTATTGAAGAAGAATTGTACTCTGAGTATTTTGAAGATGAGGCCGACACTCAGATTTTCCGGTTTAAGAAGCGAGACATTTCTTGTACCATTTTGAGTGAAATTTGGGATGGCTACCTTGGTCACGAACTATTTAGTGAAGAAGGAAACTTATTCACTTTTTATTATTACGGTGGTGGACTTTATCGAAAAGATTACGAAGAAGTTCTTTCCAGTTCTTTACCATCACTTTATCACGTACAGGATACCTGGGATAACTACAAAAAGATGGCAAGCTGTATGTCAATTCGGTACCGGGATTGGAAAAAATTGGTGGGATAATCTACGATTTGATTCAACAATACTGAATCTGTATATTTATCCCTTAAACTCACTCAACCAACTCATCTTTTTTTGAACAATTTAGAATTCATTCTGGAGAGGTTTAGCAGCCTCGCCTGGGGAACTCACCTATTAGTGTTATTACTGGGAGGTGGGCTTTTTTTTATGCTCTACTCCCGGTTTCTGCCTTTCCGGTACTTTGGTCACGCAATTAATGTATTACGGGGTAAGTACGATGACCCTGACGATCCGGGTGAAATCAGTCATTTTGAAGCCTTATCGAGTGCTTTAGCAGCAACCGTCGGTATGGGTAATATCGGAGGAGTAGCCGTTGCTATCTCTATGGGAGGCCCTGGTGCTTTATTCTGGATGTGGATTAGTGCTTTTGTTGGTATGGCAACGAAATTCTTCACTTGCACACTAGCAATCATGTATAGGGGAAAAGACAGCTCAGGTCAGATACAGGGCGGCCCTATGTACGTCATTGAAGAAGGACTCGGAAAAAAGTGGAAACCACTAGCCATTTTCTTTTGTATAGCTGGACTTTTTGGCCCATTACCCGCTTTCAATGCTAACCAGCTCATACAAATAGTTCGCGACGTTGTGTTAATTCCCAATGGAGTTATCGACGCTCCAACCTTTGCGAGTAATCTGATAGCCGGATTACTACTGGCTAGTATTGTTGCTTTGGTAATTTTCGGAGGTATTCAGCGCATTGCTCAGGTAGCCAGCCGATTGGTACCAATGATGGTGGTTGTATACGTAGTTTCTGTGCTGTATATCATATTTTCAAATTCCGAACAAATAATACCGTGCTTTGCCCTAATCTTTGAAGATGCATTCACTGGTAACGCCGTACTTGGTGGTGCAGTAGGCAGTATTATTGTAGTGGGAGCTAAAAGGGCTGCTTTTTCTAATGAGGCTGGTATTGGTACAGCTCCCATGGCCCACGGTGCTGCCAAAACTAACGAACCAGTCCGAGAAGGTTTGGTAGCGATGCTCGGACCAGCCATTGATACTTTGGTAGTTTGTACGATGACTGCATTAGCAATCCTCATTACTGATGTCTGGCGTACTACCGATGCAGACGGGGTTACCCTTACGGTAAATGCTTTTAATTCAGCTATTCCGTACGACTTAGGTGGATACTTATTAATAGTAAGCGTACTTTGTTTTTCACTGTCTTCACTATTTACCTTATCTTACTACGGTACTAAATGCTTTTCCTATCTAGTAGGAGCACACCGAGCTCATTATTTTAATTATTTTTACATTTTTGTCATCATAGTAAGTTCGGTAGCCTCTCTAACGGCTGTTATTAATCTAGTAGATGGAATGTACGCACTCATGGCTATCCCTACTATGATTTCAGCACTTATACTTGCGCCTAAGGTTAAGGCAGCAGCAAAAAGTTACTTCTCTAGAGTTTCGCCAGAAGAGCCTAAAAAGGCGGTTCAGTAGACTAGAGGGAGCGTAAAAAATCTCGAAAATCTGACGTGTTGTACTGTGCCATTCCAGAATGTCGGAATACTATTTTTCCTTCTTGATCAATAATCCAGGTGGTAGGGATCGCTTCGTAAGCAAGCTCTGGACTTAACTGTTCAAGAAAATATACCGGTACTGGATATTGCTGTTTAGCAACCCATTCTTTAGCCTTCATCCGATCCTTATCTACCGAGAGCATTAGAAATGCTACTTCGTTACCGAGTTCATTATACAACTTAGCTATTTCTGGCATTTCTGCCATGCAGGGCGGGCACCAAGTTGCCCAGATATTGATGAACAGTACTTGCCCTCTCAAATCAGCAATATTAATATAGGCACCGGTAGTATCCTGTACTCTCAATTTATAGGAAAAGCTTTCTGTATCTTCTACAGTTTCTGAGTCAGCATTAAATATTCCGGTGAACAACAATCCTCGCTGCAACGTGCTTACGACGGGTACTCGTACGCTAGGCACTAAAATCAGGACTATTATAAAGATGATAAAGGCTATATCTAGTAGCCGAGATTTAGAAATTGATTTCATGGCATTTGTACCTTCCTTTATGAATGTGCGTACTAATTCAATTTATTCTTTCATAACTTCGCTTGTGAAAGTTTAGTCGCTTATGGATACACATTTCAGGCAGTCTCCTTTTGTTCTTTTGTTATTTGTACTTAGCTACCAAGTTACTAGTGCTCAGTCAGTAGACCTGCCTCCATCATCGTTAGATGTACTCCATTATGTTTTTCGTCTGAACATTCACGATTATACTAACGAAATTCAGGGAGAAGCTGATATTTACGTTTCGCTAAAGTCACAAAAGAGCTCGACGCTAATACTCCATTTAGATGGTTTGGACAGTGCAGGAGACCAAGGGATGAATGTAGACGAAATTCTCTTTAATAACCAGCCGGTAAAATTTACTCATAGAAACCATACTCTTTACCTATCGCTTCCTACAGCATCTCAAGGAGCTACTAGCGGTACTTTTATTATTAAGTATCACGGTATTCCAAACGACGGGTTAATCATTGAGAAAAACCTCTACGGCGATAGGACTTTTTTTGGCGATAACTGGCCTAATCGCGCCCATTTCTGGCTCCCTACTAACGATCATCCATTAGATAAGGCTACCTGCGAATTTATTGTAACTGCTCCTTCTCACTACAATGTGGTATCAAACGGGCTTCTTAGAGAAGAAAGTCTATTAATTCAGACAAGTGAATCACGGACTCAGTATAAATTAACTCACTGGAGTATTACAAATCCAATTCCAACCAAAGTTATGGTATTTGGAGCTGCTCGTTTTGCCATTCAGTATCCAGCAAACAATCAATCAACTACTATTCAAAACTGGTTGTATCCGGAAGATCGAGAAATTGGTTTTAAGCAATTTTCCCCCACAGAAGAAATCCTGACTTACTACGAAAGTATTTTAGGTCCCTACCCATTTAATAAGCTAGCCAATGTTCAATCGAAGACTCAGTATGGGGGTATGGAAAATGCTAGTGCTATCTTCTACAATGAGCAAGCCATTACCAACCGCCCATCAATTGAGGCGCTTATCGCCCACGAGATTGCCCATCAATGGTTTGGTAATTCAGTTACGGAAAAGAAATGGTCTGATGTGTGGTTGAGTGAAGGTTTCGCTACCTACTTGACGCACCTCTATATTGAGCATGCCTACGGCAAAGATAGTCTACGTGCTCGTTTATTAGCCGATAAAGAAAGGATATTCTCCTTCCACTTACAATCACCTAACTCAAAAGTAGTTACCAAAGATGAGTCTAATCTTTTTCAACTGTTGAATGCTAACACCTATCAGAAAGGAGCTTGGGTTCTTCATATGCTTCGGAACAAAGTAGGTGATGAAGTATTCTTCAAGATTCTACGGCAGTTTTACCGTAAGTATCAGTACAAAAATGCCGGTACCCAGGATTTTATCACTTTGTCGAGTAATTTGTCGGGACAAAACTTAGATTCCTTTTTCTCTCAGTGGCTTACCCGCGCCGACTACCCTGTTATCCGCAGCACTTGGAAATATCAATCAATGGGAAAAAAACTCACGCTAACGTTAGAGCAAACCCAATCATCTGAACTGTATCAATTGCCAATAGAAATTGCTTTATATGGTGATAAAACAGCCAGACCTGAGATTAAAAAAGTAAGTCTGAACGAACAAAAAAAGTCCTTTACGTTCAAAGTAAGTAATAGAATTAAAGAAGTAGTCTTAGATCCAAACACTCGGCTGTTACTGGAAATTACCCCAACCTCAAGGTAAAGAATAAAGCTAATAGAGTTACGCAGGTGGTGCTTACCAAATTAACTCCGTTATTGCTAAGATAGCCCTTTGCCTGTAGGCTAGCCCCAAAAAGCGAATCAAGTAGATTCCCAATAAAACCTAATAGAATAACTACAACAAAACTATAATTGAACTGATAGAAAAAACCATAGACAATAGCCATCATACTGCTTCCAAGTACTCCCCAAGCAAATCCTGACCAACTCACAACCCCATCCTCACCACGTAGAGCCGGTTTAGCGGTCAGAATTGAAAAGTATCTTCGTCCAGTTAAATTCCCCATTTCAGAAGATAATGTATCGGATAGGGCTGCCGCAAAACAGACTGCAATTGCTAATTCTGGGTTTTGAATGAATCCAGGAAATATTAGATAGGTGATGGCAACCACGGTTGCAGCACCGCTATTTGAAGTCACGTTTTTCCAGCCTCTTCTTCCCTGTTTCGCCTCTGCTATATGCAATCTGTTTTTTTCTCTCAATCCGTATACTGAAGCTAACGTACCTACGAGAAAGAAGGCTGCGATGAATGCAATACCTGCTAAATCAATTGCCTGATAAAGTATTATGGTGATTAAACAACCTACTACGCCCCCTAGTGAATCAATCTTCTTCCACAGAATCGCGATTACGGTTCCTAATACAACGATGAGGTAAATCATAGAATTCTGTTGTTTATACCCACCCTGAATCCTCTTATTCTTGAGATTATAGTTAAAAGGTACATTATAATTAATCTAATATTTTATATACTTATATTTATATAAAATTATATTTATTGGAAATGAAAAATTCTGTGTACGCATTGCTGGCAAGTGTGGTCTTAGCATCTTGTCAAGATGACGAAGATACTAATAACTTCAGCTTACCTGTTTCTTCAGTACAATTCTCAACGACTGAAGCTACTAGCGTTGAGGGTAGCGGTCTTCAACAGGTTCGAGTATTTCTGGATCGTCCTCAAGAGGGAAGCACATTAATTAATTTCTCGGTTTCAGGCAACGTATCTTTTACTTCACCAACTCAATCGGGCGATGTACGCGTTATTACTGAATCACCATTAGTTATCCCAGCAGGAGAAACTGAAGCCTTTATCAACTTTGAATTATTGGAAGACTTTGAATTTGAAAGTGAACCAGAGAAAGTAACGCTAACACTGACCGAAATTTTAGAAGGTAACGCTCAACTTAGCACAATCCCGAGTGAGCGAATTTTTGAACAACATGTTCTGGAAAATGAATATGAACTCAACTTGCAATGGGATGAATCATCCGCTTCAAATATTGATTTAGTGGTAGAATTACCAGATAACCGGCTTCTTGTCAGTGATAATACTGAAGGCTTTGAGAAAGTTGTTATCGGCAACTTAGACCAGAATGTCCCCTATTTAGTGACGGTGTGGTATTATCAAGGGGACGCATCAGTAAATTACTCCTTATCCTACCAGCGAGCAGGTGAAGACTTGCTAAAACTGCAAGAGAGTGCATTTAATGAAGATGAAGCCAATTCGGAGTTTTCCCCTTATTCAGGAAACGGAACTCATCAATATAAACTCAAAAGAACCGGCTCTGATCTAATTTTAATCCCAAGATAAGGAAATCAAAGCTGCCCTCTACCGGGCAGCTTTTTTTATGCTTCAAAATTATCAACCTGAGCGTAAGCCTCAATTAGTTTAGTTTCTCCTTCCTTGCCAGGCATTGAATTCCCGTGTTCCATTCCCATAATACCACGATAGCCTTTTTGGTGAATGTGCTGAAAAACATTTTTGTAATTTATTTCACCAGTTGTAGGCTCTTTTCTACCGGGATTGTCACCGATTTGGAAATACGCAATCTCATCCCAAGTAAGATCAACGTTTCGGATAATGTGCCCCTCGTTCTTCTGCATATGGTAGATATCATAGAGAATTTTACAGGAAGGACTGTTTACTCCTTTACAGATTAGGTAGGTTTGATCAGAGTAACGTAAAAAGAGATCAGGCGTATCACTCAATGGTTCCAATACCATCACCAAATTGTGAGGTTCAAAAATATCGGCAGCTCTCCGAAGAGCTTCAATGACATTAGCAGTCTGTATTCCAATAGGGATATCTCGTTGAAAATTACCGGGTACTACAGTCATCCAAGTGGCATTACATCGTTTAGCTACATCAACGGCCCGCTTGCAGCCATCCAGAAAAATATCTACGTGCTCCTGTTTTCCTGCCGCTAGGGTATTCGCACCGTTCCCGCCTTTGTCAATGACAAAAACCCCCATATCCATGCCTCGATCCACTAAAGTCTGACCAATCTTCTCCTGCATTTCTACGGGCCGCTTCATCATGCCATTATCCTCCAGAGCTTCAAATCCAGCATCAGCCATGAAATTAAGCTGGTCAATAATATCATCTCCAGCGTGGCTTTTGAACATTCCGAAGTGAGGTGCATACTTCATGTTGAATGACCTTTTTTCCGGAGGAAAAAGTGAAGCAGCAGTTGATTCAAAGGAAAAAGTAGCAGCACCAGCAGCTAGTGCACTGGTCTTCATAAAATCTCGTCTTTTCATAAGTAGGTTGTCCTGTAATGCTGATTAATTTTTAATAGTAATTGGAGAAAGTAGTATCGGGATAAATTTAGCTGAAACAATCCAAAAGATAGACTTTTTTATGAAGGAATTTGGTAACTTCATCTTAACTATATCACCAATTCCGCTATGAAAACTTTTGTATTATCCCTTTGTTGGTTTGGCCTTATTACACTCTCCTGCCAGCCAAGCAAACCTGCTGAAGAAATAATTCCTGCTTACACCATTGAACAGTTTCTAAATACTGAACAAATCGGGGGCAGTTCATTTTCTCCAGATGAATCCAAAATCATGTATTCCAGCAAGAAGACGGGAATTTTTAACGCCTACGAAATACCAATAGATAGTGGACAAACCCAACAATTAACTGATTCACAGAGTGAGTCAGTTTTTGCCATTTCCTACTTTCCTGAAGACGAAAGGATACTTTATACCAGCGACCAGGGAGGCAATGAAATCAATCACTTATTTGTGAAGAATTTGAACGGTGAAGCCACCGACCTCACTCCTGATTCAACCGCTAAAGCCCAGTTCTACGGTTGGAGTCACGATCAACAAAGTTTCTTTTACACTTCTAATACCCGTAATCCTCAAGCTTTTGATTTGTATGAGTTAGAGGTTAGTCAGATAGATGCTATTGAGAATAATATGGCAACCTATCAACCTAGGCTTATTTTTGAGAACCCAGGTCAATTTTATCCCAGTGCCATTTCAGAAGACAAACGACTCATTGCGCTTAGTGAACCCATTACTCGCCAAAAAGTGAATATGTATCTTTTTGATGCAGAAAGTGGTGATACCCAAATGATCAGCCAACCTGATGATACTACTGCCTACTCACCCCAGTATTTCAGCCACGACGGAAAGTACCTCTACTACTTGAGTGATGAAAATAGTGAATATTCATACCTCGGCCGTTACGATCTGCAAACTGGTGAAATGGAAAAAGTGAAAGAAGCCCAGTGGGATGTTGTATACGCCTACGAATCCAGGAATGGAAAATATCAAGTAGTGGCGACCAACGAAGACGCACGGACGAAAATCAGTATTACCGATCAAGAAACTGGCCAAGCAGTAGTACTTCCTTCCCTTCCTGATGGAGAAATCTCATCAGTGAATATTTCAAAAAGTGAGAACCTGATGTCGTTTTACGTAAACAGTTCTACTTCCCCCAGTGATTTATACGTTTACGATTTCCAAAACAAGCAGTACCAACGCTTGACCAACACGCTGAATTCAGAAATTGATCAACGACACTTAGTTGAAGGTGAGATTATCCGGTTTGCATCCTACGATGGAATGGAAATACCATCTCTTCTTTACCGCCCCAAAAAAGCTTCCGCTGAAAGCCCGGTTCCCGCCATGCTTTGGATTCACGGTGGGCCCGGTGGACAGTCCCGTCTAAATTACAGTGCATTGGTTCAGTATCTGGTAAATCACGGCTACGCAATTTTTGCGGTGAATAACCGCGGAAGTAGTGGCTACGGAAAGTCTTTTGAAATGGCTGATAATCAGAAGCACGGCGATGCGGATTTGAAAGACTGTGTGGCTGCCAAAGACTTTCTGGCAACTCTGGAGTATATTGACTCAGACAAAATTGGAATTATGGGTGGTAGCTACGGCGGCTATATGACCTTAGCCGGGTTGGCATTCACTCCCGACGAATTTAAAGTAGGAGTTGATATTTTTGGAGTGTCAAACTGGCTCAGAACCTTACAAAGCATTCCTCCTTGGTGGGGTGCTGCTCGTGAGTCACTATTTGCCGAGATGGGCAATCCAGAAACTGATTCCGCTTCGCTGTACGATAAATCCCCGCTTTTCTTTGCCGACCAAATTACTAAACCGCTGCTAGTATTACAGGGCGCCAACGATCCACGCGTACTTCAGGTAGAGTCAGACGAGATTGTAGAGGCGGTAAAAGCCAATAATGTTGCGGTAGAATATATCGTATTTGAGGATGAAGGGCACGGATTTCTAAAAAAGGAAAACCAAATTGAAGGCTATCAGGCTATTTTAAAATTCCTAAATCAATACCTAATGGACAATGAAAAACAACCGGAAAAAACAGCATATCTCAAAGATTAATCTAGAGCTTATAAAAGTTTTTTGATGAACAGCTGTAGCCCTGGTGTGATTCCATATCCGTAATAATTATACCGATGGCGTGTCCGATGAAGTGCTTCCTTCCATAGGTATTATTTCTCCAGCAGCATTCGATAAGTTACTATTTTGAGAATTGTACTCAAGTATCGCTATATTAATCCGGTAACTGTTACCTATCTGCATGTCAAGCACCACTAGGAGTCTTAACCGTTCCAGGAAATATGATATTATCCAATAAGATGCTCCCGTTTTACGAAGATTAATTTAGCTGAACGGTAAAAAAATTATAAGTATTTCTTCACAAATTCTGAAAATCCGCACTCCGTCTGAAACTTATTAACTAATTATGTTTGGCAGGAGATAAAGTTTTCAACCAGTAAGAGTGAAAAATTGATTTTAGGGTACTAATTTCACGGCCTTAATTGATCACTATTTTCATGGCTAGACTCAACTTCAGGCAACAAGTTCTGCCTCATATTATTGCGGTGGTAGTTTTTTTAATAGTCACCATTCTTTTCTTCAGCCCCATGTTCTTTAGTGGTAAGGTGATTGAGCAGTACGATGTAAGCCAAGGAGTTGCCTCCGGACAGGAAATCAAGGAATATCGGGAGAGAACTGGCCAAGAGGCACTTTGGACTAATTCAATGTTCGGGGGGATGCCCGCCTATCTGATAAATATCAAATACCAAGGGGAGGGCATTATTAACTTTTTTCAGAAGGTTTACTCCTTTGGATTTCCTCGGCAAGCCGAAGTAATTCTAAAGTGCTTCCTGAGCTTTTACATCATGTTGGTCATTTTTGGGGTGAGGCCTTATTTAGCAATTGCGGGGGCTATTGCTTATGGGTTGGGCACGTTCAATATTGCTAGCTTGGAGGCCGGTCATATCTGGAAAATTGAAGCAATTGCCTACATGCCTCTAGTTTTAGGAGGTATTCATCTTACCTACCGAGGCAACTTAATCTGGGGATTTACCCTCACCGCCCTGGCTTTAGCTCTGGAAATTGATAGCAACCACCTCCAAATTACGTACTACCTGCTTATTACCGTGATCATTTATGGCGCTGCCATGCTAATGGGTGCAATTCGTAAGAAACAACTACAACCTTTTTTGATAGGCTCGGGAGTCATTGTGATGGCTGCCTTACTGGCGGTAGGAACAAACTTCGGCCGGATTTGGAACACCTACCAATACGGCCAGTATTCTACCCGAGGACCATCGGCCTTGGTAAAAGAAGACGCCAGCAGTGAATCGGGCCTTGACCGTGATTACGTTTTTACCTACAGCCTGACCATTGCTGAAACGATGACTTTGTTTATCCCCGATTTTTCAGGAGGGGCAAGCAACCGAAACATCGGTATGGATTCTAATTTTGCTGAATTTCTGCAAGGAACCAACTTAAACCGTCAGCAAATCCAGAACTATGTCCAAAATGCTCCTACGTACTGGGGGGGGAAAACACCTGGGACATCCGGCCCAACCTATGCAGGTGCAGTGATGATTTTTTTATTTTTCATCGGTTGTTTTTTTGCACCTCAGCCCCATCGCACCTGGCTGATTATAGCCACCGTTTTGTCTATCATGCTTACCTGGGGCCGCTACTTCCCATCGTTTAACTATCTATTGTACGATATCTTACCTGGTTACAATAAGTTTCGAACCGTAGAAATGGCCATGGTCATTGCGCTATTATGCATCCCTCTCTTAGGACTACTTGGATTGGAATCAGTCTTAAAGATTACTTGGAACAAGGTAACCCAAAAGCGATTTTACCTAGCAGCGGGAGTTCCCATTGCATTGGCACTACTTATGATCGTGTTCGGAGGAGCGTTTGATTTTGAAGGTCCGGCTGATGGTAATTACCAAGCTCAGATGGTAGATGCTTTGCAGGACGATAGGGCTGAATTGTTAAGAGGGGATGCTTTTAGATCCATGATATTTTGTGTATTAACTGCTGCGCTCATTTTTCTATTCCGATCAGACCGTTTGAGTTATACTTGGTTAGCCTTAGGAGTGGTAGCATTATCTACCGTAGATTTGTGGACAGTAGACAAGCGTTTTCTGATCGAGAGCGACTACGTGCGAAAAAGAAACCAGTTCAGTGGATTTTCTGCCACCGAAGCCGATGATTTCATCTTGCAACAAAATACCGAAAGAGCGCGTGTGCTCAATCTGCTTAATCCATTCAACGATGGGGTAACTTCTTATTTCCATGCTTCAATTGGTGGTTATCACGGAGCCAAACTAGGTCGCTACCAGGACTTAATTGAGTATCACCTAGGCAATGAGGTTTCAAGTGTCATTCAAAATCTCCAGCAGGGTACTATGACCTTTGGCAACATCCCAGCTTTGAATATGCTAAATACCCGCTACTTTAAAGCGGGCAACAACCGCAATGCAGTTATTCCGAATGAAAATGCATTGGGAAGTGCTTGGCTGGTAAATGAAATCAGAGCAGTCCAGTCAGCAAATGAAACTATTGAAGCATTGGGTGAAATCAACCCAGCCCAAACGGCTATTGTCAACACTAGCGATTTTGAGCTTCCAAAGACAAATTATAGTTCAAATGGAACCATCCGACTGACTGATTACGAGCCTAATCATCTCACCTACGAAGCTAATGTTTCCGAGGTGAGTTTTGTGGTATTTTCAGAAATCTACTACCCCGACGGCTGGGAAGCCTACATCGATGAACAACCTACCGACTATTTGCGTACCAATTATCTTCTTCGAGCACTCATTATTCCGGCTGGTCAGCACAAGATTGAGTTTAGATTCAACCCTACCTCCTACCGGGTAGGTAGTTCGGTTTCGCTGGTAGCTTCTATTTTGCTGTTGCTAGCTGTTTTGGGTTCATTAGCAATGAGCGCACGAAACTACATGCGTAACGAAAGTGCCTGATGCAACAGTCACCTACTCTTTCAATTGTAGTCTGCACCTACAACCGTGATAATTATATTGGTAAAACCCTTGAGCATCTACTGGATCAAAATATAGATACTACTGACTATGAAGTAGTTATCGTCAACAATAACAGTACTGATCAAACTAATTCAATTTGCCAAGATTTTATCAACAAGCACGCAGAAGCACCGTTTCACTATTTTATTGAATACAATCAGGGTCATTCCTATTCCCGAAACCGAGGAATCACTGAATCAGTAGGAGAAATAATCGCCTTTATTGATGATGATGCTTTCGTATACCCGGACTTCGGAAAGAATATACTTCGGTATTTTCAAAGTCACTCTGAAGTGCAGGTTATTGGAGGTAAAATCATTCCGATTTATGAAGGAGCTACTCCAAACTGGATGTCCCCTTTCCTATTGCCTCTAGTTTCTGCCTTAGATATGGGAAACCAACCTAAGCCCTTTACCGGAAGAAAATTTCCCGTTGGAGCAAATATTGCCTTTCGCAAAGCCGTTTTTGACCAATATGGGCTATTTAACGTAGCCCTGGGTAGAAAGGGGACTGGTTTAATGGGGGGAGATGAAAAGGAACTTGTGTACCGGCTAAAGGCAAATAACGAGTCCATCCATTATGTTCCCAATGTGGTGGTAGATCATATTATCCCTGAAAAAAGGCTTCAATTATCCTACATAGTTGGCCTGGCTCAGGGAGTGGGACAAAGCGAAAAAGAAAGGTTAGCGGACGTATCCTTAGTACAAAAGTTACTGCGAGCTGGAGAAGAGGCTATAAAAATAGGAGGCACCCTAATTCTATTTTTATGGTACGGAATAGGCGGTCAGTTTACGAAAGGTTGGATGCTAGTAAGATTTAGAATCTGGGTCCTCCAGGGGTTCTTACAATAATAAAATTTAATTTGACAAGTTAAGACTCATCAATTGAGTGATTTCCGTATCAGCTAACGATCGGTTGTACACTCTGAATTCATCAAGATATCCCTGGTAATTAAAATTACCGCAATTTTCGCCAAGGCTGTTCACTTGATTTCCCAACGCAAACTGAGCCGTACCATCCTGAATAGCTCCCAACGTACCCTGAACAGAACTCAACGCTGTACTTACTTTTTCACCATTAACAAAAATTGATACTCGAGATAATCCATCATCTTCATCAGTGGCACCATTGTAGGTTACTGCGATATGAGTCCAATCAGCAGTAGCTTCTAATGGCTGGCTACTGGAAATTACCCGATGGCTGTGATGAAAACCAGGGTTGAAAATAGCCGCAAACTCGAGTTTGTTTTCAGCAGTCAATTTAAGGTGAAACTGCCTTTCATCGGCATTACAGTTAGTATCAGAGCTTTTGGCAAAGATGATTTGCTTCTTAACTGTATCAGGTTTCATCCAGAATGAGAAAGAAAACTCTTGGTCAGATCCAGCGAAAACACTATCTAACTTATCGCCCATCTGAATGAAGTCATCATGACCATCAAAGTAAAAAGCTCCTCTGCTAAAGTCATTTCTGTCCGCTGAGATTGTAGCGCCTTCAATTAATCCATCAAAGTTATTTTCACTATTGTCTTCCGCAGAGCCATTTAATGGATAATAGGCTATGAGCCCGTCATTCAGAGTAGTGTTACTAAAAATTACTTTAGTCTCGTCTACGTTATTGTCTAATTGAATATCAATTGGATCTATTGCACCATTAAAATCATATCCATCTATAGTGATAATATAGTGGTGTCTGGTTTTAGGATCGGTGATCATTCCTTGTACAATAATAGGTTGTGATTCTTTGGTATTAAAAAGTTTGGCTTTTACGTCAATTGAGCCTCCACTGAAGTATCCTGAACGTTGCTCGCTTTGTTCGTAGTATAATGAGTCATGGCCAACTACTACCCACGTTGAATAATCTGAGAAATAGTTAGTTACGTGTTCAGAATACCGAATAGTCACCATCGTATTCGCTAAATAGCAGAGTACAGTTACCGGAGTTGTTTCACTAGCACTTACCGATACCAATTCACTTTTTCCCCAATAGTGAGGAGTTTCAAATGCCGTAATACCTGATCGATTATGCTCCGCAATAACGTAGTACTCCCCTACCGGAAGTGGCAACTTTTCAGGAACGTCAATAGCATAATCAAACGACGCAACCGTGTCGCTCTCAGTATTTACTACGAATACTGAAAAACTATCAGTTTCTACTGTTTCAGAACGGGCGTTGATAATGCCTACTTCCAAGTCTAAGTCTAAGCTTAAAGTGAGCGATCCTACTCCCCTATCAGCAGCTACTTCTTCATCAGTTTCTTGGCACGAGAAGGTAATTCCAATAACTAAAGTGACTACTACTAGTCTTAGTAACTTACTATCAATATTCATATTATTAATACTTTATCTTTATATAATACAAATATACCATATTCTTTCTATCTGCCACTCCTTTTTTGAACTAGATGCAAGAATTAGGATAAAAAGCTATCTACTGAGATGCTTTTGGCAGTAGTGGATAATATGTACTTTTGCGGCTAGAGCATAGTTCATTATTTATGAAACCTGATTGGGTTCAGCGCGTCGACAACGCAATAGAGACAATTCTAACGATACCTAAGCTATTGTTGCTAAGCAGAATAACCTTAGGTAAACCTAAACCGCTGAAACCCACTAAAGAGGCAATAATTCTAGGAAATGGGCCATCTTTGAAGGCCTTTCTGAAGCAGCACTTAAGCTTTCTGGAAGGCAAAGCTGTTTTTTGTGTAAATAATTTTGTTCGTACTCCGGCTTTTCGACAGGTTAGACCAAGCTACTATGTACTGGCTGCAACAGATTTCTGGCAAAAGGAAGAAAAACCTGGGTGGCAAGAGGAAAGAGCACGAATTTTTCAGGAACTATCCGATCAAACCGAGTGGCCGATGATGCTTCTGGTACCGGTAATGGCTAAAACAACTGATGAGTGGAGACAGCCACTTCTTAAAAATAGTAACATACAGATAGGCTACTTTAATAATACTCCAGTGGAAGGCTTTCCCAGTTTTTTGCGATTTTGTTTAAACAAGGGGCTAGGTATGCCCCGACCTCATAACGTGCTAGTCGCATCCCTGTCAATTGTCCTGATGATGCGATTTCAAACAATTTATATAACAGGAGCCGATCATTCGTGGATGAAGGAGGTCTTTGTCACCGATGATAACCGGGTTTTCCTAAGCCAGAAGCACTTTTACGATGGGCAACTTAAGTCTGATACGTACACCGATAAGGCCCGCCCAATGTATGCTGGCTCAACCACAAATGAACGTAAACTACACGAAATCCTCGAAAAGTGGTATTATTCGTTTCGGTCGTATTGGGAACTCAACGGATACGCTCAGTCGATTGGAAGTCGAATCATTAATGTGACTCCCGACTCCTATATCGATGCCTTTGAACGGCAGAATATCTCAGAACTAGTGACCAATGAGTAATCAGCAGTTAAGAAAACATATTAATCCTACCTGGAAGGATCGACTCAGAATCTGGCAATTGCAACGTAAACTAGGTTTCTGCGGTAAAGGAGTATACTTTGAGAAAAACGTGGCGTTTATGCGTTACCCCAAACTCATCAGAATCGGCGATCAGGTAGTAGTGAAAGAAGGGGCAAAGATCTGTCCCTGCAACGAGCAGTCAGAAGTTTCCATTGGTCATCGTACTACCATTGGTTACCAAACCTATATTTTCGCATCTGAAAAAATTACTGTTGGGAATGATTGTCTGATTGCCCCCTTTGTTTATTTGGTAGATAGTGATCACGGGATTGATCGTTCTCTACCTATTAACCAACAGGCAAATTCAACCGCTCCTATCGTTATTGAAGATGATGTTTGGATTGCTACGGGAGCAAAAATTTTAAAGGGAGTAACTATTCAGAAAGGAGCCGTAATTGCTGCCGGAGCAGTGGTGAAAGATGATGTTCCTGCCTACGCCATTGTAGGAGGAATGCCGGGAAAAATCATAGGAGAAAGAAAGTAGGCTATCAACCATTTTTTAAACGTGCTATGAGGATTGGATGCATCATACTTGCCCGCTACAATTCTAGCCGACTTCCCGGCAAAGCGTTGATAATGTTTGATGATAAGCCGTTACTTCGTCATGTTTATGATGCGCTTGACTCGGTTTTTACTTCAGATAATATTGTGGTGGCTACCTCTAATGAATCATCGGATGATACCATTGCCGACTATTGTCAGAGAGAGCAGATAAACTATTATCGGGGTAGTTTGCAGAATGTAGCTGATCGATTTATTTCCGCCGCTCAGGAGAACTCGTTTGACTATGCTATGCGGATTAATGGGGACAATCTGTTTGTAGAGCTCACTACGGTGCGGAAAATGATTCTGGATGCTCAGAAATCGCAGGATTTTTACAGCAACGTACCCGGCCGTACCTTTCCTTTCGGGATGAGTGTGGAAATGGTGAAAACATCATTTTACGAGCAAGTTCTAAAAGCAATCAACGAGTCGGCCAACTATCAGGAGCATGTAACGCTATATCTTTACGACCATTCCAAAATGGGAAACCGAAAATATTATGTGAACGACGAATATCCTGAAGCATCGGGCGTTCATTTATCAATTGATACTCCCCAAGATTCGAAAATTGCACAGCGGATGTTGAAGAGGCTGTCCAAGCCAATTTATGAAAATGAATTATCAACTATTGTAAAAACTTATCATCTTTGCCAGCATCATGAATAGCATCTGGAAAGGTAAACACGGCCCTCTGTTAATTGCTGAGATTGGAGGCAATCACGAAGGTGATTTCGATTATGCTCTTAAGCTTACCGACCTTGCATTAGAGGCGGACGTTGATTACATCAAATTTCAGCTTTACCAGGGAGATTCTTTGGTTAGCCGGGAAGAAAGTCCTCAACGGAACCAGCACTTTAAAAAGTTTGAGTTAAACCAGGAGCAGTATATACAACTGGCAAACCGCTGCCGGGAAAACGGAGTTGGATTTCTGGCTTCGGTCTGGGATACCGACTATTTCTCGTGGATAGATCTATTTTTAGATTTTTATAAGATCGGCTCCGGCGACCTAACCGCTTACCCCATCCTGAAAGCCACTGCCCAGCTGGGAAAACCAATTTTACTTTCTACCGGATTAGCGAACCTGGATGAAGTGCTCACTACTGTAGAATTTATACAGTCGGTGGACGAGCGCTACAAGCAACCGGATTATTTGGCGCTGCTCCAGTGCACTTCCATGTATCCTATCCCTTTTAATGATGCTAACCTATCGGTAATGTCGTTATATCGGCAAACGACCAATTTACCCGTAGGCTATTCCGATCATACTATAGGTTCCACAGCATTAGAAATAGCAGTCGCGATGGGTGCCGAGGTTTTAGAGTTTCATTTTACCGATACCCGAGAAGGAAAGTCTTTTCGGGATCATCAGGTTTCATTAACTAAAAACGAAGTACTCACCTTGATTCAGAAGATTAAAGACATCCAATCCTTACAGGGTGATTTTTTAAAACGGCCTTTAGCGATAGAAGCCGATCATCGCATAAGTTTTCGGCGAGCGGTCTACCCTAAAACCGATTTAGCAAAAGGAACTCAAATTTCTCCCGAGCACTTAACTTGTTTGCGCCCCAATCACGGCATTGACGCTCGAGACTCCGACCAGTTGTTGGGAAAAACCTTGAATACAGATGTAAAGGCCCACCAGAAACTATTATGGGAATATTTTATTGATTAGCTATGAAGTGGTACCGTAGAGAGACTTTAGCCCCTATTCAACATACACAATCGGAAGAGACGTGGATTAGACAGCAAGACGATCAGGAAGAAGCTTTTCCGCTGACCACTTTTCTAGGTAAGAAAACCAATTTACTGAAGCTGAAGAAGAATGTAGTTGAGAGCATTACCCAGCAGTTGGCTTACTTCAAAAAAACCCGAACCGAGGTATACAACCAACCCGATAAACAACCGGTACTTTCCTGTCCGGTTTGTGGCACACCTTCCAGTGAATCTCAGCACCAGGTGACCATCTACGGTGCTCAGTACGTTACCTGTAATTGCTGTTCTCATGCCTACGTCATCAACCGCCCTACTCCCAATGCACTGCATCAGTTTTACTTAAGCGATGTAAACTACGCTGCTACCTATACCGATAAAGCCAGTGCAGAATCTCGCCTTAATGCGATTGCTGTACCCTGGCGCGACTGGATGGTGAATTTGTATCAGAAACTATTTGGTCAAGGACCTAAAAAGGTTTTAGATGTTGGTTCAGGTGCCGGACATTTTGTGGAAGCTTGCCGAAGGGCTAAAATGCAAGCTGATGGGATCGAACTTAGTGAATCTAGCCGGGAGTTTGCCAAAAACATCTGGGGCATAGAGATGGATGGCCGCGATTTTACTAAAGTTGATCAGGATTATCAGGGCTACGATGTCATCACTTTTTGGGGACTATTGGAACATACTCCCAATCCAAAAGATCTATTAGCTGCGGCCCAGCGAATCTTTGCTGACAACCCCAATAGTATGATCATTGCCAAACTTCCCCGCTGGCATTCATTGAGTGGCTTCATTCAGAATATCTGTAACGATACCATTGTCCGTCATCTTGACCCGATGGGCCATATTAGTTGTTACACTGATGCTTCGGCAGCCGAGCTCTACTATCAATCGGGCTTTTCCCCAGTGGCCGCTTGGTACTACGGAATGGATGTGTATGAGCTAATGATGCAAATCAGCCATAGTCTTAAACAGTACGATCCCCTCTTGGAAACTGGAGAAATCCAAATGGAGTTACAACAAAAACTGGATGAGGTGAAACTCTCGGACGGCCTCACCTTAGTAGGAGTACCTAGTCGGCACTACAGTTAAAGAATGCGATGGAAGAACACTACCTGGTATTGGTTTCAGTTTATATCACCAATTTTAATTACGGAAAGTATATCCGAAAGGCAGTCAATAGTGTACTCCAACAATCATTACAAGATTTTGAGATCATTATCATTGACGATGGCTCTACCGATGATTCTCGCGAAGTTATTCAAGAATACCGAGATCATCCTCAGATCAAAAGCATCTTCCAAAAAAACAAGGGGCTTAATGTGACCAACAATATAGCCCTCCGGGTCGCCAAGGGTAAGTACATCATGCGGTTAGATGCTGATGACTTTCTGGATACTAATGCGCTATTGGTGATGTCAACAGCGCTGGAGAATGATCCTGAGTTGGGCCTGGTGTTCCCCAACTACTACCTAACCGACGCTGATGGCCGGGTTGATTCAGTACACCAACGACACGATTTTGAGGAAGTATCCTTGATGGATCAGGCCGCTCACGGAGCCTGTACCATGATCCGGACTAAGTTTTTAAAAGAGCTCGGCGGCTACAGCGAAAACTATCAGTGCCAGGATGGTTACGAATTGTGGGTGAAATTCACCGCTAAGCATCCGGTGATGAACGTGCCTACTCCCCTATTCTACTACCGTCAACACGGTAATAATCTTACCAAAAACGAAAATCGCATACTATCAACCCGAGCCTCCATTAACCAGGAGTACGTTAAAGAGTATGAGCACCTCCGACATGCCATTTCTATCATTCCAATACGAGATACTGGCACCACTAACAATCGTTTAGCTTTAACTAACCTGGCCGATGATACTCTATTAGCTCATAAGATTAATGCGGCTTTAGGGGCAGAAAATATTCAGCGGGTAGTCGTCACTTCACCTGACATACACATTAAGGATTATGTTCAAGAAAAGTTTGGTGATAACCCCAAGGTAATTTATGTGTCTCGACCGAAAGAACAAGCGCAGCTTAACGTTGGTCTGATTGACACCGTTTCTCAATCGCTAAACGATAAACAGTTGGATGGAATAGAGGTCACCTCCTTTGTCATTCTAGCCATTGAATACCCTTTCGTAACCGCTACTACGATTGATGATGCTGTAAATACGCTCTTTTTATTTAAATCTGATTCACTAATTAGCGTTCGCCCGGATTCCAGCCTCTTTTTCCAACATCACGGGCATGGCATGCATCCTATTTTAAATCAGGAAAAGTTTACTAAGTTGGAACGGGAAGCACTCTATAAGTATACCGGTGGCATTTCGGTAACTCGTTCCGAAGTATTTAAAGAAAAAGCAGAGATCATTACTGGCACCGTAGGGCACATCATCGTGGATCAGAAAGCTAGCTTGGGGATCTATAGTGAATACGATCTTCAGTTAGCTCAGCTTGTTGCCAAACTCGAATTGTCCAGCTCATGAGTAATCTAGCAGGAAAAACGGTTCTTATAACCGGTGGTACCGGAACTGTTGGTCAGGGACTGGTAAACTTTATTGTCCAACAGCCACAAAGCCTTTGGCCAAAGAGATTAGTCTTACTATCTAGAGACGAGTATAAACAGTTTGAGTCCCGAAAGAGGTTTCCTGCTCATAGTTTTCCGTTTATTAGCTATACTCTAGCCGATGTGTCTGATTATCACGCCATTTTAGATTCATTTGCACTAGTAGATCTGGTTGTTCATACTGCAGCACTTAAAAGGGTTGAGGCAGGAGAATTGAACCCTGAGGCTTTTATCAAAACTAATGTATTGGGAACAACCAATGTATTACGAGCCGCAAAAATTCAACACGTTCCCCAGTTACTAACCATATCTACTGACAAAGCTGTTTATCCTACCACGCTGTATGGGGCTACAAAACTCTGTGCCGAAAAAACTACTGTACAAAACAATGGATCTTCCCAATTAAGAGCATCGGTAATTAGATTAGGTAACATATTCGGTTCAAGAGGATCAATAGTAGATGACTTACGGAAGAGTTCTACCAATTCTGAGATAACTATTACTCATCAGGATATGACTCGCTTCACCACCTCAATACAGGAAGCCGCCAAATATATTCTCGAGGTGACAGAGTATGCTATTGGAGGAGAAATATTCATCCCAAAAATGAATGCTTACCGATTAACTGATCTAGTTTCAGTAGTTTCACCAGATGCCAAAATTTCTTTTACCTCTCCTCGATATATGGAGAAACTCCACGAATCTTTGTTCTCTACTGAAGAATCCAGATTTACTTTAGAAAGAGAATATGATTATATCATTAGTACCGACGAAAGTGTGCGAAAACTATATCGTAAAAAATTTAATATAGTTAGCGTTTCAGCCCCGGAATATTCATCAGAGCAGAGTGCTTTTTTAACGAATGATGAACTAAAAGAGCTGTATAAAACCCAGTCCTAACTTTTTGATTACGTGGGAATTATCCAGCGACAAACTATTAAATCTACTGCTTATATCTACACTGGTGTTTTAGTTGGTTTTGTTACTACTGCCTTGGTATTTCCTCGAGTGCTAACTCCATCTGAAATTGGGGCCATTGGCCTACTAGGGTCTTGGTCGGCAGTATTTGCCCAATTTGCTACCCTGGGTTTTGGAGGAGCTACCGTTAAATTTTTTCCCATTTTTCGGGATTCTAAGCAAAATCATCAAGGATTTCTCTTTCTGTTACTGTCCGTCACCCTAGGTGGCTTTCTAATTTTTCTAGGACTTTTTTTCCTGCTTTGCCCCTGGTTACTTCAGTCAACAGAGGAGTCACCACTATTTCAAGACTACATCAATTTAATTATTCCCTTTACCCTATTTCAGTTATTCTTTCTTGCATTGGATGTGTACAACCGAATGCTATACAACGCCACTACCGGCACTTTGCTTCGTGAGTTAATATTAAGGGTATTTATACTGATTGGCATTAGCCTTTTCGTTCTAGGATTGTTTCGGTACCAGGGATTCGTGAACTGGTACGTTGGGGCACAGGGAGCCATTGCTATTTTGCTGATCTTTTTTCTAGTCTGGCGAGGAGAGTTTCGCCCCCTACCCGATTTCAGTCTACTAGATCGCCCCATGCTTTCAAAGCTAGGTAATCTTAGCTTGTTTAGCTTTCTCACTGGGTTCAGTTCGTTAGCCATTATTCGGATTGACAGCATCATGATCGGTAACTACCTATCGGACTATGATGTAGGTATCTACCTGACTACCATGTATTTCGGAACTTTAGTACTATTACCCTCCCGAGCCTTGCGCAGTATTGCCCCTACCTTAATTTCCGAAGCATTTAGCAAACAGGATTTACCAACAATTCAGTCCATTTACCATAAAAGCACGATTACCCAATTGGTCGTCGGCCTCTACCTGCTGCTCGGATTATGGGTGAATACTAACACTATTTTCAGTATCCTTCCGCAAGAATTTAGTGCTGGACAATACGTAATCTTGTTTATTGGGTTAGCCAACGTGGTAAAGATGGCGGGTGGAATGGGAGATGCCATTGTAGGTTATTCTGATTACTATCGGATGAATACAGTGTTCAATGCCGGTTGGTTACTACTGATTATCCTAACTAACATCATTTTTATTCCGAAATTTGGGATTAGTGGTGCTGCATTTGCTTCATTGGTATCGGTACTAGTGGTGACTTTTGTTCGCTTCCTCTTTTTGAATCATAAGTTTAAGATGCAGCCCTACCGCATACAACATCTTTGGGTACTGTTACTAGCCATAGGTACTTTCGGGATAGTCAGCTTTGTTCCAACTTTGTCTCCGTTTTGGTTGGACTTTCTGTTGAGAGGCACGCTGGTAACATTATTTTTTGTTCTGCCTGTTTTCTTTTTAAACATTTCGCCAGAAATCAATAAGATTATCATTGATGGCCTTCAACGGCTTCGATTACTGATTTAACCGTCCTGGCAATATACTCAACCTCGGAATCACTAAGTTCAGGATAAACGGGGATTGACAAAAGTTGAGGAGCATGTTGCTCAGCATTGGGAAAAGCTTCCGACTTACTATATTTCTCAAAAATAGGCTGCTGGCTAACCGGAGTTGGATAGTGTACTTTAGTAGCAACCCCCTTTTTAGACAATTCTGCTATCACTTTCTCTCTTCGATCAACCCTCAACACAAACAAATGCCAAACAGAATTATCTGTTGACGAAGGTAAAACTACCGGGAGGTCAGCCCAGGATTTCAAATAATAATTTGCAATTTGACGGCGGCGGTTGTTCCATTGATCAAGATAAGGCAATTTTAAGGAAAGAATTTTAGCCTGTAGAGCATCCATACGGCTGTTTCGCCCTAATAAGTGGTGCCGATCAGGTTTTGACTGGCCATGATTGGCAATTGCTATACATTTGTCCGCTAAACTCTTATCAGATGTAACAATCATTCCTCCATCCCCTAAAGCACCCAGGTTTTTAGTAGGGTAAAAACTGAAAATTCCGGCTTGCCCCCAACTTCCAACCTTTTTGCCTTCGACTGATGCCCCGTGAGCCTGAGCGCAATCTTCTAGCACCTTTAATCCGAATCGCTCGGAAATCTTAGAAACTTTAGATATATCAACCGGATCGCCGTACAAATGAATGGGAATAATTGCCTTGGTACAATCGTTAACTTTATCCTCAATTAATTCTTCATCAAGACCATAGCCATTGGGTTTATTATCAATAAAGACGGGGGTAGCTCCCACCAACAGAACAGCTTCGGCTGCTGACATCCAGCCATTGGCCGGTACAATTACTTCATCACCTGCTTTAATTTCCCATGCCCTCAACACAACTTCTAATGCATCCGTAGCGTTGGCACAAGAAAGGGCATAGTTCACACCTATGTAACTGGCAAATTCAGCCTCAAACTTTCGAACTGATTTACCGCCCATAACCATATTGGTTGCCAGCAACTCACTAACCAAATCTTGTAATTCGGAGATAAACGGCTGATGTTGCCTTTGAAGGTTAACGAACGGAATTTGCATAGGAAATCAGTCCAATGATTTTATTTTGATAAAAAAACTAACAAATTTACGCCTAGCAAAAATAATTAATAATCGACTTACACATTCCGGTACAGAGGACCGTTAAACCTTTTAATCTTTTTGCCTAAAACCGATTGTCGATTGCTTTCTAAAATTTTCTTCCAACAATACTTTCTTTCTCTAGTGCTGATTCGCATATTTTGCAAAAAAACCTCTAAGATATTATGAAGAAGATCGCGGTACTGACTTCAGGAGGGGATGCCCCAGGAATGAACGCTTGCATTAGAGCGGTAATCCGGGGGGCAATTTACCACGGGGTTGAAGCTTACGGTATTAAATACGGCTATAACGGACTTATTGAAGGTGATATTTATAAAATGAAATCCTACTCCGTGAGTAACATTATTCAGCGGGGAGGAACCATCCTTAAATCGGCTCGAAGTGCTGAATTTCGCACCCCCGAGGGAAGGAAAAAGGCATTCTATCAGCTTCAACGACGAGGTATTGAGGGTTTAGTGGTAATCGGTGGCGACGGTACTTTTACTGGAGCAAACATTTTTGCACAAGAATACGGGGTTCCTGTAGTGGGCGCTCCCGGAACTATTGACAACGATCTCTACGGCACCGATTATACCATTGGCTTTGACACTGCCGTTAATACTGCGCTTACCGCGATTGACAATATCCGGGATACTGCTAACTCTCACGACCGCATTTTCTTTATTGAAGTAATGGGACGTGATTCAGGCTATATCGCTATTCAATCCGGAATTGGGGGTGGTGCTGAACTGATCATGGTGCCTGAAACCAGTACTTCTATTGAAGACGTAATCCATACCCTAGGTCAGGGAAGAAACCACGAGAAAACCTCATCTATTGTGGTGGTAGCCGAAGGTGATGAGGAAGGCGGCGCTATCGAAGTCGCTGCTAAAGTTAAAGAACGTCTGGAGGCTAAAGATTTTAAAGTATCCATTCTAGGACATATTCAGCGAGGTGGTGCTCCTACCGCAATGGACCGCATTCTAGCCAGCCGTTTGGGATTAGCCGCTCTGGAAGGACTACTGAGTGGTAAACGTAGCATGATGGCTGGCATTATCAACAATAGAATTGTCTACACTGAGTTTAAAGAATGTATCAATACCTCAAAACCGCTGGAGCAGGATATGCTCCGTATGGTAAAAATTCTGAGCATTTAATTGGTTAACACTTGAGCTGCTAAAACCATACTTCGGGATTGAAGTTATATTCTTGACTTTCACTTATTGATGTACACTATGGGCTACCTTCCCATTATTTTAGCAATTCTGGGTTTCGCTTTTCTTTGGGGTATCGTAAACTACCATTCTATCAAGACCCGTAATCGAGAAGTAACCGATGCTTCGGATCTAGTATATCGTTACGCTGCTCTTCGCCAAAACATTATTATTCAGCTAGCCAACATTGATTCCGAAGATGATTCACTTCGTACTTTTTTGCACCGAGTCAGACAGGCAATATTACCGATCGATAAAGAGAATAATACGGTCAGCGAGCTTCTTGTTACCGAAAAAGAACTTTCCCAGCATATTGATGATCTTCCCGATCAACTAGGCAAGTTGAAAAACTACCGGAGTAGTATAGAGCAATTACAGAAAGCCGATCTTGCCTACCGTGTCGCCGCTAATCGGTACACGCTTAAAATGCAACAGTATAATGATTTGGTGACCAAAGCTCCCTCAAAATTTCTGGCTGCTATCGCCGGATTTAAACCAATTCGTACCGTAACGCCTCAAGAAGAGGCAGTTGCTGTTTCCTAAAAAGTGACAAAATACTTCTTATTAAGCCCACCTAACAAATAAACATAGGATAGGATTACAAGCCAGAAACGTGGCCAAAGATTGCTTAAATGTCACCGTGAGCGCACAGAGCCTGGTCTGGACTGTAAGCCCAATTTTTAAAATTGTCGTATACCTGGGTCAAAGGTTGAAAGAAGCCCTCTTTCAACCTTTTTGTCTTTCCGGATCTATGATTAGTGTGTGCCTTCTAATTCAGTGATTTCTTGATCGATAGTTACTGCATCAATGCTTTTCTCTCTTACTAATTGATTGAACCTCGGCAGATCATTCTTCACTACTTGCTGATACTGATTTAGTTGTTCGTCAATTTTTTGAGTGATTTCATTTTTAAAGTCAATAGCCTGGTCTGTAGGTTTGAAATTACCGTAGCTCATCTGCGAGGCAACATTCGCCAGTTTATTATTTAGTTTAATCGGAAAATTGAGCGGGTCCTGCCGACTACGATTCTTGGTCTGATACAGTTCCTTTTCTATGGCCGAAATCTTCTGATTAATACTCTTGGCCGATTCTACCAGTTCGTCCATATTTTCCTGATCTTTTACTCGCTCTACTACCGTATTCATTTGGTCGCGTATTTCTCGGATCTCTTCAATGGTCTGGTGAGTTTCACTTAGCTTATCCCGTACCGAGATCAGAAAATCAAATTGCTCCTGAATATCCTGCGGACTTGCTTCCCAACGAGGATCAGCCAAAATAGTGAACGGCTGGGTCATGGATTGATCTCCGACTTTTAGCGTTACCTGATAGTCTCCCGGAACAGCCTTGGGTCCGCTGGTACCACCACCCCACAAAATCATTCCTTCAAAAGTTTTAGCTGCGGGATAGCGCATGTCCCAGACGAAACGATTGAAGCCAGCTTTGGATTCTAGTTTTCCAACTTTAGGATCTTTACTTTTTTCATCATATTCCGTGGTAAATTCTCGGATGAGGGTACCATCGGTTTCCTGAATTTGTATAGTAATTGCCTGAGTACTATCTGGTTCCTCCTTCAGAACATAATGAACCATTACTCCACCAGGATGATTAGTCCCCGCAGTTTTAGACGGTTCAGCCTGAGAACCTCCCATGCGGTAACTGTCCATTGGTTGGTATAGGTAGTATCCAGTCTGATTATATTCGTCCCGAGTTGCCTGTTCACTCAGTTGATGAAGCGGAGTAAGATCATCAATAATCCAGAAGCTTCTTCCCTGAGTGGCCGCAATTAGGTTATTATTCTTTATGGTCAAATCCGTGATAGGAACCGTAGGTAAATTTAACTGAAAAGGCTGCCAGCTATTTCCATCATCAAATGAAATGTACATAGCCGTTTCCGTACCAGCATACAACAACCCTTCACGCTCAGGATCAGCTCTAACAACCCGAGTGAAATGTTCGTTTTCGATGCCATTCGTTATTTTCGTCCAGGTTTGTCCGTAGTTGGTAGTTTTATATAAGTAGGGAGCAAAATCGCCCAGTTTGTAGCGGGTACCAGCCACATAGGCCCCTCCATCCAACGATGGATGTACATCAATGCTGTTGATCATCATCCATTCGGGCATATCGGGAGGGGTAACGTTGCTCCAATTCTGTCCGCCATCTTTACTCACGTGAATTAGCCCATCATCCGAGCCGGTCCAGATCAAATCCTTCTCTCGAGGCGACTCAACTGCGGCAAAAATAGTGGCGTAGTATTCCACACCGGTATTATCCTGAGTAATGGGTCCACCCGAAGTTTTAAGCTTGGTAGAGTCGGCCCGGGTCAGATCGGGGCTAATAATCTCCCAGCTTTGGCCTTCATCGGTTGAAACGTGCAAGTGATTGGAAGCTGTATATAGCCTGTTAGGGTCGTGAGGAGAAAAGAAGATTGGGAACTTCCACTGGAAGCGGTACTTCATTCCTTCCGCGCCGTAGCCCATAGGATTATCAGGCCACACATTGATAATCCGTAGTTGCTCATTGGAATGATTAACCCGAGACAAAAATCCACCGTAGCTTCCGCCATACACCACTTCGCTATCTTCTGGGTCAATAGCTAAATGAGCACTTTCCCCACCAGCGGTCGCTTCCCAGTGGCTTTCACCAATTTCACGATCATCGCTGCGATGAAGTACCCGAAGGGTTGAGTTATCTTGCTGAGCGCCATAGATTCGGTAGGGAAAATGATCGTCGGTAGTTACCCGATAAAACTGAGCGGTGGGCTGATTATGATACGTAGTCCAGTTTTCCCCCTGGTCAAAACTCACCTGGGCTCCACCATCGTCACCAATAACCATTCGCTGATTGTCTTCAGGAGCTATCCACAAATCATGATGATCGCCGTGAGGAGCTCGGTAAGCTTCAAACGTCTTTCCTCCATCCTTAGACTTATGGTAGTCCACGTTCATCACGTAAACGATGTCTTCATCCTGGGTATCCGCATAAATTCGAGAGTAGTACCAAGCGCGCTGGCGTAAATTTCTGTCCTCATTCGTTTTAGTCCAGGTAGCTCCAGCGTCATCAGAACGAAATACTCCGCCGTTTTCGGCTTCCACAATCGCGTATACTCGCTCCGAATTAACTGGCGATACACTCACCCCAATAATTCCGAGAGGGCCTTCAGGCATTCCTTCATTATTGGATACTTCCGTCCAATTATCCCCACCATCAGTACTCTTCCACAAAGCCGAACCCTCGCCACCACTAGAAAGGCTGTAGGGAGTCCGACGAATGCGCCAAGTGCTAGCGTATAGTACCCGTGGGTTGTTGGGGTCCATTGCAATATCAACTGCTCCAGCGTCTTCATTTACAAAAAGAACCTTATCCCAAGACTGTCCACCGTCTTTGGAGCGGAATACTCCTCGTTGCTCATTGGGCGCAAACAAGTTACCCATAGCCGCCACGTACACCAGATCAGGATTCTTAGGATGAATACGAATACGGCCAATATGGCGGGACTGATCCAAACCTACCGACTTCCAGGTCTTGCCAGCATCGGTTGTTTTCCATACTCCGTAACCGTAAGAAACGTTACCTCTAACGGTTTTTTCGCCACCGCCTACGTAAATCACATTGTTGTCGTATTCGCTGACGGCTACAGCACCTATTGAGCCGCCAAAGTATCCATCGGAGATGTTAGCCCAGGTTTGCCCACCATCCTGCGTGCGCCAGACGCCGCCACCCGTTGAACCAAAATAGAATAAGTTGGGTTGACCCGGCACCCCCGTTACCGCACATGACCGACCACCTCGGTAGGGGCCAATAGACCTCCACTCCATTCCTTGGTATAGCGTAGTATCAATTGAGCTTACTTCAGGGGCACTTTTTCTTTTTCGTTGAGAAAATCCAGCTTCAGGAAGCACAGAAAGAAGAGAGAACGCAAGAAGCGTAAATAAACAGTAGAATCTCATAAAATAAGTAGTTATGTCAGTGTTTTCTATCGCCCAAGATAAGGGAAAACTATTATTTGAGGAAATTGTGACCTATTCTATTCTCTCCACAAATTGAGGAGCATTATCCTCACCTTTTTCGCCAAAAACACATTCATTATTCATTTAAGACCTTTGGCAGGGTTCTTTCGGTAAGTTTAATATTTAACTCACAACCTTTTCAAACTAAAGAACATCTGTTATGAGAACTCGACACTTGATTTTTGTAATTCTTTTTAGTCTACTATCCATTTCTTTAATCAGTTGTGAGCATCGTACTACCAAACGCGACGCTCAGCAGGAAATTGAAGAGGCTCAAGATGCTGTCGCCGAAGCTAAGGAAGAAATTAGCAACGCCTTGGACGCTAAAGTAGAGGCTTCTAATGAGTATCGAGACAACTTATCTTATAAACTGGAAACTGAATTTGAGAAAGTAGAGCAAAGAGTAGAAAGTTGGTTTGAGAACGCTGGCGAAGAAGTACGGAAAGAACGTTCCGAATTTGAGCGTGAACTAACCAAGTCCAAAGATAAGCTCCGTAATAATTTAAGAGAGCTTGATGTCGAAACTGAGGAAACCGCTCAGGACGTTGAAGCATCGTTAAAAGAATTTCAGAAAGAGGTAGATCAGCTATTTGAAAACCTGGAAAAAGACTTAGAAAACTAAACGAATTTCATACCTAGAACTAACCAGATCGTATAGTCCGTCAGGGTTCATCCGCCGACGGACTTTTTTATTGTTATCGCTTTCTCAGAAGAGTGGTTAATTTGTCCAATATCCGCGAATTGACTATACTTGTGTCTAATTTTTTCGGCAATCTTACTACTTTTTTTGTGGCAAATATTGAACAACTTAGTGTCTTTGACATCCTGAAGATTGGTGTCGGACCTTCCAGCTCTCATACTCTTGGTCCTTGGAAAGCAGTACAACGTTTTATCCAAAGCATTCAAAAGGCATCTAAACTCTCTCAAATAAGCAGCATTACCGTCGAGCTCTACGGTTCACTATCCAAAACCGGCAAAGGACACGGCACTGACATTGCTATTATGCTCGGGCTCTCGGGTGAAGACCCTGAGACAATTGATACTAACATGATTCAGCAGAAGACTCAGCTGATTAACCGTACCCGATCGGTTGATCTGCTGGGTATTCACCCTATTACTTTTGATCCCAAGACAAATATCGTTTTTCGCCCAGAAAAACTTCCTTATCATCCCAACGGAATTCGAGTTTGGGCCGAAACAGAAGATGGGGAACGTATGCTGGAGACCTACTATTCTGTAGGCGGGGGGTTTGTTCTAAAAGAGGGAGAGATCATAGACGAACAATCAATTCGTAATCTACCTTACCCGGCTCAGACCCCGCAGGAATTGGTCACCCACGCCCTGGAACTCAATGGAAGCATTCAGGATGTGCTCTGGGAAAATGAGCAAACCTGGCGAACCAAAGACGAAATCAAAGCTGATTTGCTGCGCCTATGGGAAGTGATGCTAGAGAGTGTTTTTCTAGGTTGCCATACCGAAGGTAAACTGCCAGGCGGACTGAATGTGACCCGCCGAGCCCCATTAATGCACAAAAAACTAATGCCCGATTCGGATTTTCAAAAGCCGGAAGACTGGGTAGCTGCTTTAACAAAACTCAACTGAAATACCCAGCAGACGCTGAAGTGGGTTAGTTGCTTTGCTGTTGCTGTAAACGAAGTAAATGCCTCCTTAGGTCGGGTAGTTACAGCCCCTACCAATGGTGCTGCTGGAGTTGTTCCCGCTGTACTGCTCTATTATCTGTGTTTTTGCAGAAAAGAGATTAACGAAGACGATATTATCCGGTTTTTAATGGTGGCGGGTGAAATCGGAACCTACTACAAAAAAGGCGCAACTATTTCGGCAGCTATGGGGGGTTGTCAGGCTGAAATCGGAGTTTCTTCGTCTATGGCCGCCGCTGCCCTTACCGAATGCCTGGGTGGTACGGTTAATCAATCGCTAATGGCCGCTGAGATTGCAATGGAACACCACTTAGGTCTCACCTGTGATCCAGTGGGCGGATTAGTGCAAATTCCCTGCATTGAGCGAAATTCAATGGGCGCCATTAAAGCCATTACAGCCAGTCACATTGCACTAGCTTCAGACCCCACTGATGCTAAAATAAGCTTAGACCATGTGATTGATACTATGTGGCAAACTGCTCAAGACATGAGTGACAAATACAAGGAAACTTCCGAAGGCGGCTTAGCCTTGAAAGTATCGGTAGCCGTCCCTGAATGCTAGTTTTAACAGTGTTTTAGCGACCGTCGCGCGGTTTTGTAGTATCCTTGTGTTAAAGAATTAGCTAAACCGTTATCATCAACTTCTCTGCATGGTAGATTTTCAAAATCCTAAAACTAAAACACTCTAAAACCATAATATTTTAACACTATAATACCCTAATACTAATTATCTATGAAAGT
This sequence comes from uncultured Flammeovirgaceae bacterium, assembly GCA_937884755.1. Lineage (GTDB taxonomy): Bacteria > Bacteroidota > Bacteroidia > Cytophagales > Cyclobacteriaceae > Tunicatimonas. The sequence continues at coordinate 45,222 of CAKZYJ010000512.1, read as the reverse complement.
TACCTATTACGGCCACTCTTGTTTTTTGGTAAATTTTGCCGGAACCAAACTACTATTTGACCCCTTCATTACTCCAAATGATCTAGCCAAGGATATCGATGTATCTGCTATTGAGGCTGACTATATACTATTGAGTCACGGTCACGGCGACCACATTGCCGATGCAGTTGAGTTAGCGAAGCAAACTAAGGCCAAGGTGATTTCCAACTACGAGATTATTGTGTGGTTAGGCCGGCAGGGAATTGAAAACGGACATCCGATGAATCACGGTGGGGCTTTTGGTTTTGATTTCGGTCAGGTAAAGTACGTTAATGCCGTACATTCCAGTGCTTTAGACGATGGCACTTATCTGGGTAATCCCGGTGGTTTTGTTATCTCCAATGATCAGCACAGCTTTTATTATGCTGGTGACACGGCCCTCACCTTGGATATGCAGCTTATTCCTCGCTACACCAAACTAGATTTTGCCGTTCTACCCATTGGGGATAATTTTACAATGGGAGTTGATGACGCTATTATTGCTAGTGATTTTATTGAGTGCAACAAGGTTGTGGGGGTACATTACGATACGTTCGGGTATATAAAAATAGACCATGAGGAGGCCATTGATAAGTTTAAGCAGGCAGGAAAAGAACTGATTCTGGTGAATATTGGCGACTCTACAGATCTTTAGAAATTGCTCCACTCTCGAATCACCAAAAAATCCACGTTTTTTTTCCAGCAAGCACCAATAACTTATAAATCAATTCTATTAAGTAGTAAACAAAGCGATATTTCTACCTACCAATGGAAAGAATATTCCGAGATATATGTTGTAGGTGAAATAGGTACTTTGTAGATTTACTTATTACAAAATAATAGTTTTATGCTAACATCATTATCCTTCATCGGCGGACTAGGTGGCTGGGAAATTATGATCATCCTGGTCTTCGTACTGATATTCTTCGGCGCTAGCAAAATTCCTGAAATTGCTCGGGGAATGGGCCGCGGTATTCGCGAATTTAAAGATGCTACCAAAGAAATTAAAGACGAGATTGAAAGCGGAGTTCGTCTGGACAAATAATTTCTGAACAATTGACTGAATGAGAGAATAAACAATAAGTATTCGTTTGTTCTCTCATCCATTGCTTTCGACCACCGAACTGATGATTAGTGGTTACTAAAGTTAACGTAAATCCCACAGTCCATCTACGCCTATCGCTTGATTCACTGTAAATCCTTCGCCGTAAGCGGCTCCAATAGCGTGTCCCAGTTCTCTTCCCCTAGCCTCAAGAAAGCTTAGAAAAAGCGGAGTGGTTAGGATTGTTTGGGGGTCACTACCCTGATTAGCATTAAACTGCGATGAAAAAGCTTTCACTGCCTCCATCTTAGTTTCCCAGTGTTCTGAAACATCCACGATAAAGTCAGGCTGAATGGGGTTGGTCTGAATAAAATGATAGACTTTTTTAGGACGCCAAGCCTCTTGATCTTCATTATCCATTGAAGTACTAATCTTGCGTAATCCGGAGTAAAAGCAAGCATCCCTAACTAATTGAGCCCCTCTGCCGTGATCAGGATGACGATCGCTAATGGCGTTAGTGAGTACAATTTCCGGTTGATAATTGCGGATTGCTTTAATTACTGCTAACTGATGCTCCGTATCGTTAACAAAAAAGCCATCAGCTAATTTAAGATTCTCCCTAAACGCTGCACCCAATATTTTCCTCCCTTCTTCAGATTCCTTCGCTCTGATGTCAACAGTTCCTCTGGTGCCAAGTTCACCTTGAGTTAAATCTACAATTCCTACGGTTTTACCTTCGGCAACGTGCTTGGCAATAGTTGCTCCACAGCTTAACTCAGCATCATCGGGATGCGCAGAAATTACCAGTATATCTACCTTCATCATCAGTATTCTAATATTTGTTAATCTGCTGCGAAAGTAGGAAAACTTCAGGCAGGATAACAATGTTGACTTAGGCGGCGTAAAATACTTACAACAATTTTTTTGATCTATGGCTGTAATTGGTTTGCTTTTGTTATTACTTTTCCTCGATTTCTTTATTGGAGCAATCTTCTACGGTGTTGGCAAGCTGTTGCTTCATCCATTTCGTCAGAACTCGACCGACACAGAGACCGCTCAGCAAAAGTCGCTAAACGTACTCGTTGGACTGGTAATAGTGATAGCTGTTCTCTATGGATTCTCTTACCTGTAAAGGTCTAACCTACTGCTAGTATCCAACAGCCGCATCATCGCCCCGAGGATCAGCTCCACCTTCCAAGCGGCCATCGGGAAGTACCAGAATAGCATCAACCCTACCGATACTATTCCGGTTGACGATATGATGCCCCATACTTTTTAGTTTTTCGCTTACATCGATACTGAAAGCAGTGGGTTCAGCAAAAATAGTATCGGGTTTCCACTGGTGGTGAAACCTGCCGGCACTCACAGCCTCCTGCATACCCATATCATGTTCTAATACATTCAAAATGGTTTGAAAAACTGAGGTGATAATAGTTGATCCACCCGGAGTTCCTACAACCATGTAAAGGCTATCATTTTTCTCAACAATAGTAGGAGTCATTGAGCTGAGCATCCGTTTTTCGGGTTGAATAGCATTCGCCTCCCCCCCTATTAAACCAAACATATTTGGATACCCAGGTTTAATACTAAAATCATCCATTTCATTATTGAGTAGAAATCCTGCTCCAGCTACCACTACCTTAGAACCGTAGCCGCCGTTAAGGGTAGTCGTTACCGATACTGCGTTACGGTCTTTATCGATAAAGGAAAAGTGAGTAGTTTCCATCGCTTCTACCGGAGCAGGATTACCCTCTGAGATCACAGAGCTATGGGTAGCCTGAGTAGAATCAAAGTTTTCCATCCGGAAAAGATTGTAGTCATGATCTAAAAGCTCCGAAACTGGTACTGGATAGAAATCAGCATCACCTAAGTAGGTAGCCCGATCAGCGTAAACCCGACGTTCGGCTTCCACCATCGCGTGGGTCGTAGCCGCCGAATTATGTCCCATTTTTTCCAAAGGAAAATCCTCAACGCTGGTTAGCAGTTGGGCTAAAGCTACTCCACCGCTAGATGGGGGCGGCATTGAGATAAAACGATAGCCTTCGTAGTCGGCCACAATAGGTTCCCGAAATTTGGATTCATACTGCGCTAGATCTTCTACAGAGATGATTCCGCCCCCTCGCTCCATTTCGGCAACAATTAATTCAGCGGTTTCACCTTCGTAAAATCCGGCCCGTCCATTATCGCGTATCCGCTCCATGGTTGCCGCTAGTTCGGGCATATAAATGGTATCTCCCGCCTGCCATTCGTCAGCATTAAGTAAAAAATCAGGACTCACTGTATTGGCTTCCTGAAAGACTTCCTGGCTACGATTCAATCCAGCAGCTTCTCGTTCGGTTAACACAAAACCATCAGCAGCCAGCGATACCGAAGGTTGCACCAAATCCGCCCAGGGCATACTACCGTAGCGTTCGTGGGCTTTTACCATGCCATCTACCGCGCCGGGTACGCCCGAAGCTAAGTGACCAAGACGGCTAGCCCCCTTAATTACATCCCCATTTTCATCCAGGTACATATTTCGGTCAGCAGCCAAAGGGGCTTTCTCCCGATAGTCTATAGTATTGGTAAGGCCTTCTGCTTCTCTGATTACCATAAATCCGCCCCCGCCAATGTTTCCAGCTGCCGGATATACTACCGCGAGAGCAAACTGAACGGCAATAGCGGCATCAACGGCATTTCCGCCTTCTTTGAGTATTTGAGCTCCAACCTCAGATGCTAACGGGTGCGCACTTACTACCATGGCTTGCTCTGAAATCAACCCCCGCGTGGGCTCTATGGCTACTTCTTCACTTACCTGTGAAGTACAATTAACTAGAAATAAGCTAATACTCAGAAAAAAAAGTATTGGTGAGTAGGTTTTCATATAGTTTTCTTTTACCGATTGGTTTAAAGGCCGAATTTGAATTTTATCTCGCTTCTTTCCAAATTTCTCTTAGGCTTTGGAGGAATCAGTGATTGTGGCTGAACGTTAACGAAACTCTAATTAAACACCAACAATTTTGGCTTCTGAGAAAAACCAGACTAATTTTCGGTTCAATCAACGAGCAAAAACATGGATTTACTTAATAAAAATGCCATCGTTACTGGCAGCAGCCGAGGAATTGGAAAAGCCATCACCGAATCATTACTGGAAGAAGGTACTACCGTAATCGGTTGGAACCGGACTAAGCCCGGTTTTGAGCATGAGCGTTTTCACGCTATACAAGTGGATATTGCTGATGAGCATGAAGTTAGACGAGCTTTTGAGGAGACACTGGACTTAGTGGGAAAGGAGATACAGATTTTGATCAATAACGCGGGTATTGGCTACAAAGGGACTACTGAAGAGATGCCTGCTTCGGAATGGCGTCGATTGTTCAATGTCAATGTCCACGGACTTTTTTACACTACCCAACAGGTTATTCCACTCATGAAAGAAATGAAGGAGGGGCATATCATTAATATATCTTCTGGAGCTGGAACCACAGGAATTGCTGGAATGGTGGCCTACTGTGGTACTAAACATGCTGTACACGGAATATCACACGCATTGCACGCCGAACTGCGCTACGACGGAATCAAGGTGACTTGTCTCTCACCAGGATCAGTTCACTCGAATTTTTCTAAAGAAATGGGTTCGCCACCATCCAAAACTAACAAAATGCGTCCGGAAGATATTGCCTATTCAGTGGTGCATGCTCTGAAAGCGCATCCCAATTACCACTACGTAGACATGGAGGTTCGTCCTCTCCAACCCTAGTTGAGAGGTAAGGGTATTTTTTCATGATAATTTCTTTTTATAAAATTGATTTTCAGTAATTTGAGCTATTTCATTTATACTGAAACATTAACTTCTTAATGCATTCATTAAACACTATTTTTTACGGTCCACCCGGCACCGGAAAGACGTATCTTACATCCCAACGGGCCATTCAGATTATTGAAAATCTTACGGATACTGAACTTGAAAAGGAATGTACACCAGGCCAGCGTGGCCACTTAAAAGCCCGATTTAATGAATACCAACAGCAAGGCAAAATTGCCCTACTCACTTTTCATCCTTCTTTTGCTTACGAAGATTTCGTCGAGGGTATTAAACCTTTTAAAAACGAAAAGAATGATTTGTACTACGATGTAGAAGATGGGATTTTTAAACAAATCTGTTTTAATGCATCCTATGCTTTATACTTAGCCCAACAGCAAAGAGCACTCGATTCGCTCTCCAGCAACTCAGATCAAAGCGATAAAGCCGTTCCCATTCGCCCGTTTGATGCACTGTATTTCGAGTTTATTGATTACCTAAAACGGATGATGCAGGAAGGTTCCGAAGAGATTACCTTCGAAACCAAACAGGGCAAAGCCGTTAATCTGGTAGATATAAACCAGCATAACACCCTGGCATTTCAAAGCACTCGTAGTAGTAAACCCTCTCCGGTTTCCAAAAAAAACCTATCCAAACTTTATAGAGCATTTCCTTCAGTGGGTACTATCCAGCATCTTTCGGAAGATATTGGTAGCGTAGTGGGACGAGGAAACACCTCGGTAATGTGGGCAGCATTTAATCGGCTGAAAGCATTTGAAGCTACTCGCTACCGCACCTACAATTCAATGCTCAATAACCATCGCCTTTCGGGAAATCAGGTATCTCAAGTGCAGTATCAGCAAATGAAGCGAGCTATTCAACAATTAGATTACTCTTCACTATCTCCTAGTGATTTTCAGCAGGCGGGAAATTTTGTGCTCATTATTGATGAAATAAACCGAGGGAATCCGGTTAGTATCTTTGGCGAATTGATTTCACTTATTGAAGAAGATAAACGAGCCGGAATAGAGGAGGCGTTACAAACCGTACTTCCTTACTCCCGAGAACCGTTTCAGATTCCCCCTAATCTCTACATCATTGGAACAATGAACACGGCTGATCAGAGCGTGGATACATTAGATTTGGCATTCCGTCGCCGATTTACCTTCCAGGCCATCCGACCTCAACCTTCAATGTTAACTCCGGCAATCAGTGTATCAGTGTCAAAGAATGATTCAGAAAGATCAAAAAAGCTACCTCAGGCGGCGGAACCGAAGGTGAGCTATAAAAAGCAAAAAATTCACCTGGATAAGCTGCTGCAAGTATTGAACGATCGTTTACTCTGGCTGAAAGGAGAAGATTATCAGTTTGGTCATGCATACTTTTTGCCAATTTTAAAGGCATCTGCCCCTTTGGTTGAACTTCGTAAAGCAATCTATCAACAGATTATTCCTTTACTTGAAGAATACTTTTTTGATGATTGGGACAAGAGAATTAGTGTGATTGGTTTGTCGTTCGTAGAGGAAATATCGGGAGCTAATCTCCTATACGAAGAAATTTCTCCTTTTATAGAGGCCAAAAAGCGATACCGGTGGCGGGAGCTGGGCGATTCTGAATTTGTAGAGGCTATTCAGCAGATTTATCAGCATGACTAAGCCGGTCATCTCTGTCTACGAACAATCAGTTTTGCGGCTGGGAGAAAAAAAGAAGAGCGTAACCTTCACCGAAAACTACCTAAGCCAACTTGCCCGAGTAAAAAGAGAGTTACCAGCGGGTATGTACCGCCTAGAATACCAATCAATACGTTTAGGAAATCTCGTAGGATTAGTTGAGCTACCGGATGTGATTATTGAAGTTTTACCCAAGATAAATCGTTCCGGTAATGTCATCCATACTCGCACTCGTTGGACCCAACTGCTACAAAAATTTGAATTCCTACCCCAGTTAGGTAATCTGAATCCACAGCTGTTGATGCAACCTGGTAACTTAAGCGAGACACTACAACGGATTTTTCTAGATGAAGTACACCAGCTCACTCGTCGCGGATTGAAGCGTGAGTATGGTAGTCAAGAGGGTCAAATGCCGTTTATGCGAGGGAAGCTTTTACTGAGTGAACAGATTCGTACTAATTTGGTACATAAGCACCGATTCTACGTACAATCTCGCAGCCTTCAAGAAGATCACTATGCAAACCAAAGAATAAAACAAGCCCTTCGTGTTGTGAATCACTGGGGTGGCTATCAAACTCGAGCTAAAGACCTACTTCGATATTTTCAGCGAGTAACTAATCTTCCGTTAAATACATCTGAGAAGAATATTAGCTTTAATCGGAATACTCAACACTACCAAACTCCTCTGAGATTAGCTAATCTGATATGCGGAGGATATTTAGGTGGCACCTTCGCCGGAAATGACTTCGGTTTTTCTTTGCTTTTTGATATGAGTCGGGTATTTGAACTACTAATCTACTATCATCTCCAAAAGTTGAGCAAGAATTATCGGTTTACCCTGCACTATCAGTCACAGAGAGCGTTCTGGAAATCAAAAAATCTACGTCCGGATTTCCTTCTGGATTTTGGCTCTAATCATCGGCTAGTAATTGATACCAAGTGGAAGGTGCTGGAAGTAGCCGAACCTGCTGACGAAGATTTACGACAGGTGTTTACCTACACTCAGCTTTTCAACGCAAAACGAGGTATACTGCTTTACCCAAAAGTGGGTAACCTATTACCAGTAGTGCGTCAGTTCAATAGTAATGAAGCTAATACCAGCACAGGTGAAGTTCAGTTTGTTTCCTTAGAAAGCTCCCTCACTGATCAGCTTAAAAAATTGTTTCCCGCAGCAAAATCCTGATTTAGAACATTCGACTCTACTATTCCGCTACTTTTGAGTTCTCGTTTTCTTGTTAACTGCAGTAGATCTAATCAATATGATAATTAGAGCCTGATGTTTTATCATAGTATAATAAAACTCAATTTCGATAGATAATTTGATAACAACTGACAGGCTATTTTATTAAAAATGTTACATAAAATATTGTAATTATATTATTGGCATAATCCATGCAATTATCTCTGAAAATAGTATTAGCTATGATTAGATATTGCTGGATTCTATTGTTTCTTATCGGTCTATCAATTGATGGGCTGGCCCAGAAATCAATTCGCCGAGCCGGTGGATTTACCTCCTCGCAGTGGTACGTAGGTATATCAACCGGTTTAAATTTGATGCAACCCAAGTTGCAACAGAGTCATTCGGAGATTGACCTGTGGAATGTAGAAGAACTAGAAACGAAGAATTACTCTGCTGCTGATCAGCCCATGGGTTATCAGTTAGGTTTAGTTACTATATTTTCACCCGCTCGGTTTCTACAGATCTCTATTAATCCATCTTATTCTCAGCAACGATGGGGTTACCGAACCCAGTATAGGTGGAATGATGACGAAAACCAGACCAATGCTTATGAACTAGAGTACCAGCATCAATACAAAATGCACTATTTACAGCTTCCCCTTACTGCCCGTTATGTATTTCTACCCAAGCGCTGGAAGCCTTTTGTGCAAGCGGGGATTCAGTATCAACTAAGAGTTGATGCTACCAAAGAACTACAATCTTCTGGTGTTGATTACACCTCAGGAACAGCAATATCCTTGGAAACCGATAATCAGTCTACTAATGCCTTAACCCTCTTTAATCAGAGTCAGTGGGCAGCCAAAGCTGGTGGAGGTTTATACTATCATTTTACCGGTTGTATGGCTGGCATTGAAGTAAATTATTATTACGGCTTACAAAACATCGTAAACGATCAAACCCGCTACTCAGCTACCCGGGATTTTCAAGGATTAGGTAACGTACTGGATGACATTAGACTATCTGGTCAGGAGATCTCTTTCCAATTGGTTTTTCCACTTAAGTACCTGACAAAAAGCTTTTCTCCAGTTGTAATGTAATCCATAAATAGTGGACAATTGACAGTTGATAATTGAAAGTTTCGTTCCACTATCAATTGTCCCTTATCAATTCTCGATTATGAAAAGATATTTCAAATATTTATTAATCAAGCTGGTGATAATTTCTCTGAATTACGGGTGTAGTTCTGATGAGGAGTTGATTGAGCCGCGTAATAGTTTTACCCGGCTTTACGAAACTCAGCAATTTACCGACGAATACCAGCCATTGTCAATTGTTCAGACCGCTGATAGTGGTTACCTAACGCTGTCTCGAACTGAACAGTGGAAAGCTCACTTGTTTAAGTCAGATGATGAAGGTAAAACTGAATGGCTTCAGACGCTGGATGAACCCTTCGTTAATCCCTTACCCCAATTATTCTCTCAGGATTCGGCCTTCTATATGTTCGGGATGAACGAGTTATCGCAAAGCCTGGAAGTATATCTGATCAATCCAACTGCGGGCACCAGCGACAGAATACAGACGCTATCTGCGGTTAAGTACCCTTTAGCAGTACACCGAACTCCTGACAATCAGTGGATATTTTTAGGATACGACCGTGATAGTCAGAGTAGTACGATTCACGCATTTACCGACTCGTTTGCTGAAATCTGGAATGCTTCTTACGAAGTTCAGGAAGATGTAGAAGAATATGTAATTGATCATATTGCCGGTGTGGGGTCTTCCCTACCCTTTTTCGTAGGAACTAACGGTAATTACGTTTATTTCAACGGACTTTATAATTACTCTTTCTCGCTGGTATTTGCTGACCTTAGCGGGGGAGAATTCCTGGGTACCCTACATGGCTATCGTGATGAGAGTATGATGAGTGCGGTACAGCCATTGGGTAACCAACTTTACGCAGTAGCCCAAACTAATTTTGGCAACGGAGCGATATTGTCGAACGCTACTGTACAGGAGAGAGCCATTAATGTAGGAAGTGATCTGCCCACTGTATCCTACAATGAGATTGATGATAACGCCCGGGTAATCATTAAGGAAATAAATCATCTAGGCCAGGAGATCATTCTGTACGGAACGCATACCAAGCGCCGTCAGATGGTATTTTATGCTTACGATAAAGCCAGCGGAGAGCTAATCAGCGTAAATTACCTGGGGCAAACTAACCCCTATCGCTTAGGTGACTTTGTGATGACTGGTGACGGTGGATTAGCGGTAGTTTCCGAAACCTACTTGGCCGGTAAGTTCTCGCGCCTCGCGCTCTTCAAGCTTTCCAAACAGGAGTTTTCGCAGTGGTTCTAATGATAGTATAATACTGGTATGCGTTCAAAATCAGTCACGACAGGGAATCGTACCACATGTCGGTAGCCGGGTGCCAGCCACTGTAGTGCGATCGCCTCACTCAAAGGTTATCTATTCTATTTGTCTACTGGTAAATGCTTATTCAAAAAACCTAAAATCACCCCGTAGTTTTTGGTAAACGCGGCATGACTACCTTCTAATTCAACATGCTGATAGGGGTGTTTGAAATTGTTCTTTTCAAGCCTTTCTATCATTCTATTCACCATCAGAGTAGATGGCCATACTTCATCTTCTGAGGAAGAAACAAATAATATTGGAGCATTGATTTTTTCTACTTCTATCGCAGCTTCCATAACAGTTTTAGACTGATGATTCTCAATTACCTTGCTGAAGCCTCCGTAAAAATCCCCGTCATCCATCAGTGCTCTAGCTTCATCCAATGCAGCCACCCAGGGAACTTCTTCCCCTTTAAATGTCCAAGAGGAAGCTTCGTTCCATCCAAACCGAGCGGGTAATGTCACATAGGAGGGTACAATAGCCAAGACCGCCGCAATATCTGGATACCTTGAAGCTATGTTTAGGGCGAGTTCCCCTCCTCTCGAGCCGCCAAAAACGGCAATCTGGTTTTGGTCAATAAACGGTTGTTGGCTAATACTACTGATTGTATCATAGATAGCATCTAAAGAAATTCGCTCCAATTCTTTCGGAGTATTCGGGGTACCAAAGTAACCAATTGCCAGAAAGTGATACCCTCGGGATAAAATACTATCTCTCAAATTCTTTGTTTCTTTACCAGCGTAGACCATTCCCCCTTCGCTACCCCCCAAGGCTACAAAAATTGGCCTTTCTTCATCTGCCGTCAAAAATAACTCGTAGTCAACCATTCCACTCTTATCTGAAAGGCTATTACAGGAAAACGCAAGCAGTAAACTAAGTACCCCGAGCCCATGTAAAATAGCTACTTTCATGTGATGCACTGGTTACATTAAGTTGATCAGGACTCGGTTTCCTTTTCCGAATCTTTTACTTCTTTTATCTTTTTTTTACGTCCTGCCTTTTGCAAAGCCTGATCAATAATCCACTCTATTTGCCCGTTGGTACTACGAAATTCGTCAGCCGCCCATTTTTCAACCGCTGTCATCATCTCAGGACTCACTCGTAAGGCAAAAGCTTTCTTCTTCGGCATAGTACTAATTAGAAGTACGTCTCGTAGTTATCACTACTGATAAAAAGAATTTTACTGGTGTAATGTTCCGGTATTCACTACTGGAGTAGCATCCTTATCAGAACAAAGTACCACCATTAAATTACTAACCATAGTGGCTTTCTTTTCCTCATCCATTTCAATAATTTCTTTTTTAGATAGATCCTCTAAAGCCATCTCCACCATACTTACCGCACCCTCGACAATCTTTTCCCGAGCCGCCACAATAGCCGTTGCTTGCTGACGACGTAACATGGCACTAGCAATCTCGGAGGAATACGCCAAATAGCCAATTCGCGCTTCAATCACCTTAATCCCGGCCATTTGTAAACGATCGCTCAACCGACCTTCCAAAGCTTCGTTTACTTCATCTACTCCCGATACTAGCGTAATTTCGTGTTCGTGATCGAAATTATCATAAGGATACGAATTGGCTAGTTTGCGAACTGCTGCATCCGACTGTACTTTTACGAAGTTTTCGTAATTATCTACCTCGAAGGCGGCTTTGTAGGTATCCTCTACCTTCCAGACCAAAATCACACTGATCATGATTGGATTTCCTAGTTTATCGTTCACTTTTACTCGCTCGCTATCGAAGTTACGTGCCCGCAATGAGATTCTTTGTCGGCTGTAAAGAGGGTTTACCCAAAAGAAACCGTTTTTCTTTACTGTTCCTTTGTATTCCCCAAATAAAGTCATCACCAATGAACCATTGGGCTGAATCATAACAAACCCTCGTAAAAGAAAGAGTAAAGCGGGAAAAGCTATAACGGCTAATAACGCAGTACCACCGGCGCTGAGGGCTAAAAAGGCTACAAATGCGACAATAGCGGTCACCACCGCCATTGAGTAACCAGAAGGTGGGCTGATTTTGTACTCTTGGTTCATATTAGTGATATTAAAATGATATTACTATGATAGTAATACGTTATCGCTTGCCTAAAGGTTTTCCGATTCATTTTTTCCGATGTATCGCAACAAAAAAGGCCAGACTTTTAGTAAGCCTGACCCTTAATAAGATAATTCGCTAAAGCTACTACCGAACTACAATGAGCTTTGTTGTATCCTGCCAACCTGAAGTTTTGGCTTGAACAATATAGGTTCCCGTCTTTAATCCGGAAACATCCAGGGTTAACGAGTACTCTCCTGCAATCTGCTCTTCGTTGACCAAAACTTTCAGTTGATTACCCATCGTGTCAATCAGTTCTACCATTACCCACTCCCGAGCATTAATCCGATACGTTACCTGAGTTAAACCATTGGCAGGATTGGGTGAACAAGGCTTGAGGTAATAGCGCTCATTCTTAAACTGAATAGCATCTACCGAAGTGATAGGGTCACCCACCAGCTCAATTTTACTTTCAGGGGTGATAAAATCGGCAAAGTTAGTTCGTTCAATGGTAGCATCATCGGCCTGCATCCAGTCTTGAATGAGACTACCGAATACTTGGCGATAATCAAAGTGGTGCTTGAGATTATTTCGGTTCAAGTCGTTTAGATCAGGATTGGTGCATACTACAACCGGTTTTACATTTCGTCCGAAGACAAACATGGGGGCAGCTGTTCCGTGATCGGTACCGTAACTACCGTTAGACTTAGCCCGACGGCCAAATTCAGACATGGTGACGGTCATCACCCGATTTTCCAGTCCTAAGCCTCTTAAATCAGCCTGAAAGGCTTTCATAGCTTCGGAGATATGGTAAAGCAGAGCCGCGTGTATACCCATAGAGGCATCGTACTCTTCTACCTGAGATGCGTGGGTGTCAAATCCACCAATCCTTGCTAGAAATACTTTGGTCTGAATACCCCCACTGAGCAAACGAGCAATCATCTGCAACTGAGGAGCGAGGCCATTCCGAAGACTATTAGCGGGAGCACTCAGCGGATATTTTTCCGGATACTGTACTCCGCTATTGCTACCTCGTTCGTAAAGTTCTCGTAGTCTACCCGCGTACTGATTTGACTTCTGTTCAATATCTAAGATCCACTGTAATTCATGACCGTAGTACGTATCGGCTACTGACTCGGGTGGTTCTACCCCAACGCTGTTGATCAGATTATAAAATTGCTGCGGATTGCTAATGGCAATAGAGGTAGGAATACCATTGTCCCGATGAAAACCCAAAGAAACGGAATTACCGATCTCAATTCCTAACGGGTCGGGCATCTCTTCATTAGGATAACTATCGGGGTAACCAGGAAATAGCTGATCAAGATAGCGGCCAATCCAGCCGGAATCAATGTACTCATCGTAATCGCCTCCCATAAACCAGATATCCCGACTCCGGAAGTGCGATCCGTTCATATTATCATAAGCTACAGACTGTACAATAGACATCAATCCCTGATCATACAGCTCTTTCATTCCTAACATATCCGGATGAAGACCTATCTGTTGCTCATCAGGTAGCGTGCTATCCAGCGGAATGACTCCTCGATTACCTTTGTCGGCGATGGCAATATTGGGTCGTAAATCATAGTAACGCCCGTACTGATTGATAGGAATCAGTGCATTCAGTCCGTCATTCCCGCCGTGTAACTGAATAATGACTAGTACTCGGTCATTAGTACTACTGGCGGCTAGTCGCTGCAATGGACTTTGCTCGGCCATAGCCTGTAATGAAAGCCCGTTCAGCATCAACGGTGCGCCGGCTGCAATGGGAGCCTTTTTGAGAAAAGATCGTCTATTCATCCCTTATGAAAGTTGGTATTCTGGTGATTGCAGAATGGTGTTAAATAATTTTTCTAGCTGAACCCTTACGGCCGAATCATCGCCGGTACTCTCGTAGTTCTGCCATTCAAACTTCCAGTTTATTTCCGACAGGTCGTCCAGTAAAATGGCTCGTAGAAAGAAGTCAAAACGCTCTTCGCTAATCTCTTCGGGTAGTAAATAATCCACGAGTTCCCGTACTAACTGCTCCGCATCAGATGGATCTGAAATATTGGCTGGCTTAGTTACGTACGCCATTACATCTAGCTTCACTAGTTCATTACCATCCTGGTCTCGGATTCCCTCAATGAGCTTCTTAGCATACTCATAACGACGGGCTAAGTAATTGGAACTGATCCAGTTACGGTGGAAAGTAGGGTTTTGGTGATAAGCCGGATACCCTGCCACCTCAAAGGGTTCGTAGAAGTACATTCCCTGATCAGTAAGTGGCTTCAGTACCCCTTGGTTCATTGTCTCGTAGAAGCTAGTTAGCTCTCCCTGATAATCGGGCATGGGTACATCAAAAAATCGATGAATCCCGACAATTAGATCAAGCGGTGATTTGATAATAGCTCCTATATGGTCATCTACGTTTACCGAATTATCTTCATCGTAGAAATGCTGACTGGTAAACAGTGCCTGCAGTACCGGCTGTAATTCGTAGCCATTATCGCGGAAAATTGTTGCCAGTGGGGCAATTATATCCTGTTCTACCTCATCGCTGATTTCGTAATAAACAAAAAAGCGATAGAGCTTTCGGCAGATATGCAGAGCGGTTGCCTCCTGATCAAACACTAAATCTACCAGTTGCTGTATTTCATCGATAGCGGCCTCAGCAGTTGCTAAATTACCCACAATCTCAATAGGGGCAATCGTAGCATTCTGGAAAGCGGCACTGAAAGTCTTAGTAGAACTATCGTGCTGAGCGGCCAATCCTTGATCGTTGGTTCTTACTTTAGCCTGAACCACATTTAGTTCGGGATTAATATTGGTGAACTCCTCATCGATGTCGTAACCTGAAAATACCTTCGCAGCTTCTACCACATCTAGTTCGGTAAACGTAGTGTAGTCGTCGGGGCCACGTTGAGGACCTTTACCGATAGAGTATAATTCCAGGAATTCCCGAGCGTAGTTTTCGTTGGGACTACCCTTACGATTTAGCTGCCCATCCAGATGACGCATCATCGCATTATCCAGGCAAATACATTTAGTCAGCTCTTTGAAATTGCCTACCGCAAACTGATCAAATAGGCGTATTTGATAGTAAATAGACGGGGCATACCGCAATCGGTTAGAAATAGTAGTGAAATGAGTATGTAAAAAGAAGCTACTCTTCGTCGCTACACAAGGGTCTGATTGCAGGAAAGAATCAATCCACCATGCTTTAGTTTGGCCAATCAGTTCGTCGCGACCACTGTTGTTTTCCGTAGGTTTAGGACTTACCCAATCAGTACCAGTAGCTGGGTCGCGAGGTGCTTCCCGCTCGGCTGGTTGAGTAAAAAGCTGATTGACAGCTTGTGCGGGAGTTAATTGAGCAAACTGATCTATTTGAGACTTAGTGGCTCCGAAAGCAGCCCGTCGTAGTAAGTGTGCGGCTCGTTTAACGCCTAACGTTTGAGAAAAAGGAGAAAGAGAAGCCATAAAACATCGTTTTCCCTCTCTCTTTCAAAATAGATACCTGAACTGAATAAAAATTATCCTCTTTTTCTAAAAAAAGTACATTTTTATCTTAAAATAAATAAATAACGATTTTTATAATGCTTAATCAGTGGTGCAGAAGTTCTAAATAACTACTCTCTTCTCTTTTTGATAGAATTAATAATCATAATGATCACCCCAAAGCTGCTTTAGGCGTTTTCTAAATTCGTTTTCTCGAGGATTATGTCCGGGTTGATAAAAAGTTGTTCCGGATAGTGGCTCCGGTAAGAACTCCTGCTCGACGAAGTTTTGATCGTAATCATGGGCGTAACGATAATTCTTACCGTAGTCTAAGTTTTTCATCAGTTTGGTGGGAGCGTTTCTCAAATGTAACGGTACGGGTAGGTCGCCACTTTTCTTCACCTCAGATTGTGCCTCCTTTAACGATGCATAACTAGCATTGCTCTTAGGAGAGCTGGCTAGATAGGTAGTACATTGGGCTAACACAATTGCGGCCTCGGGCATTCCGATCATAGTGACGGCCTGAAAACAGTTAGTAGCCAACACTAACCCAGTGGGATTGGCATTACCAATATCTTCCGAAGCCAAAATAATCAATCTGCGAGCAATAAACTTGGGATCCTCCCCCCCTTCAAGCATGCGAGTCATATAGTAGATCGCCGCATTAGGATCGCTACCCCTAACGGATTTTATGAAAGCCGAAATCAAGTCATAGTGATATTCATCTCCTTTATCATAGCGAGCCAATTTAGTTTGGGCAATCTTAGTGACCTGAGCATTGGTAATCACAAGCGGTTTATCCTTTCCTTCGTGAGATGAAACTAGTATTTCTAAAAGATTTAATAAGCGGCGGGCATCACCCCCGGAAAGATCGAGCAACGCCTGACTCTCCTTCACTTCAACATTCACCTTACTTAGTTGCTCATCTACCTCAAAAGCCCGGTTCACTAAATTCAATAAGTCTTCCTCAGTTAGTGAGTTCAAAATATATACCTGACTGCGGGATAGCAGCGCTGGGTTTACTTCAAAAGAAGGGTTCTCAGTAGTGGCCCCAATCAACGTGATAGTACCGTCTTCCACAGCGTGCAGTAAGGCATCTTGCTGGGATTTGCTGAACCGATGTATCTCATCAATAAATAGAATGGCCCCCTGGTACATTCTTGCCCGCTGAATTACCTCTCGTACATCTTTTACCCCGGCTTGAATGGCACTAAGCTGAAAGAATTCTCGCTCAGCTTCCTGAGAGATAATCCGAGCTAAAGTAGTTTTTCCGGTGCCAGGTGGTCCCCACAAAATGAGTGACGTAAGGTTTTTCTTTACCAGCATCTTTCGGAGTACCCCCTCGGGCCCGGTAAGGTGAGATTGACCAACTACATCAGATAAAGATTGGGGACGGAGCCGTTCTGCTAGTGGTTTAAATTGTTGCATGGTAAAACTTGATAGACAGCACGCAAGTTAGGTATTCGCCAAAAAGCAAAAAATTAATTTGAGGGGTATTGTTAGTATTGGAGAGAGGATAAACAGTAATGAGGAAACGCAGTTTCGCTGAAAAATTTCAGAGCTTTATATCCCGGTTATCGCAACCGGATAGTACCTGTCCGGAAATAGCACTAAGCTTTTCCCTGGGCACTCTCATTGCAATCCTACCCACTCCTGGTTTTGGAATATTCGTTGGCTTATCGCTGCTATTGTTCTTTAAATCACTAAACAAAATAGCCATGGTGCTGGCCATATCTATCTGGAATCCTTTTCTTCAGATTCCGGTATATTTCGCCAGTTATCGTTTGGGTTGTACTCTGTTGGGACAAGCTGCCACATTTCAAGCTGATCAATCCTGGATAGTGTTGCTTACTGAATGTACTCAGGCGTTTATCTTGGGAAATTGCATTTTGGGAATCACTATCTCATTTGCGAGCTACTTTTTAATTCTTAGAATAACGCAGACCCATCGGCGCAAAAAGGCTATTTCCGAATTACTTACCGCTTACCAACTGGTTGACAACCCCAAGTCCGTTTAACTAACATTAGTTGGGCTTTGCCACCAGGGTAAGCCCTTTTACTTCTGCCACTTGCTTACCCGGAATCGTATTTGCGCTTAGGGTTATGGTCTGACTGCCGGAAGGTAAAGTTATTTCACCTAAGCGGGTTTGAGCCCATTCTTTTTCGTACACTTCTATCCGCTGAATGCGGTCGGGGCTGGGAATATATTCGGGATCAAATGCCGTGGAAAGAGTGTCTTCCAGCCTACTTCCCCCTGCTTGCAATTGAATAATACTGCCCACGTCATCCTGAGGCGTAGTGTAGGTTAAATACACATCATAGGTGACCGGAGCGTTCACTTCTACATCCCAATTAATTTTATCGTTTAGGCCACTCCAATTCACCAACCAGTCATGTGCCCAGCCGTGGCCCTCTTTAAATGTAATATTCCCGCTGAAGTAACTTTCGTGGGCCGGAAGCACCGCTTTGGCTTGTGCTGAAAAACCGATGGGAATGGTAGTCACATCAACCGTCGCTGCCTTCATCGCTTCAAACCACTCATTATACACTGCCAATAAACTGTCCCGAAGCTGGGGTATTTCCTGACTCAAGTCTTCCGATTCGTCCGGGTCGGCTTGCAAATTATATAGTCCGGTATAGGAAGGATACAGTACTAGGCGGTATTCGTCAGTGCGAACCGCCCCTCGCTCCGGAGTGAGTTCACGCCCCGATTGTTGGAAAAATAAAGTTCGATCAGGAATCTTGGAGTCCTTTGCTTGCATAAATTCAGCTAGATTCTGTCCATCCAGCTCTCGATTGGGTGGTGCGATACCGCTAAGTCCGGCTAAAGTAGGAAGTATATCAATGTGCGCTGCCAGACCACTCACGGTAATACCGGAAGGCAAACCAGCGGGCCACTGTATAAATAAAGGTACTCGGGTACCTCCTTCGTGCGTTGAGCCTTTTGTTCCACGCATGCCACCATTATAGCGAGCACCATTAGGGCCATTATCGGTCAGAAAAACGACGATGGTGTTGTCTCTTATTTGAAATTCTTCTAAGGTTGCTAATACCCGCCCTACGTTATAGTCCATATTCTCACACATACCGTATACTGCCGCCAGTTTATTTCGCTCCTGCTCATTCTGCATCGTATCCAGTTGATCGTAGTATTTTTCGAAATAGGAATCGGGTACCTGAAATGGGCCGTGGGGAACATTATAAGGCAGATAACAAAAGAATGGCTGATCTTTTTGCTCCTCAATAAATTGGATAGCTTCGTCGGTTAGCACATCAGTGATATAACCTTCAGTAGGATAAGCTTCTCCATTTCGTTGTAAAGTAGTATTAAAGTAATTATTCCAGTGGCCGGCACAAAACCCGACAAATTCATCAAAGCCTTGTTGATTGGGATGAAAGGGATAGTGGGCACCGTTATGCCACTTGCCAAAACACCCAGTAGCATAGCCAGCCCCCCTAAACATCTCCGCCAAAGTTACTTCTTCCGGATTCATGTTCTCTAAACCGTCAGATACCCAGCGGGTGCCGGTACGCAAATGGTAACGCCCGGTAAGTAAACTGGCCCGAGTGGGAGCGCATAGCGGACTTACGTAAAAATTAGCAAACTGAACCCCATTAAGGGCAAACCCATCCAACACCGGAGTCTGAATAATGGGGTTGCCGTGAATGCCCAGATCACCCCAACCCTGATCGTCGATTAGAATTACAATGACATTAGGTGGAGTTGTGCTGTCTGAGGTTTCATCTTGAGGGGCAGTGGCACAACCCAAAAAAAGTAGAGAAAACAGAAAAAGACTTAGTCGCATCGGTGGAGGTAAAATGTGCAGTTAATTAAGCTTCCGATGTTACAGCTTTTCCGGTAAACAACAAAGTGTATCTCCATTCATAGGGCCTCCTACAAATCCCCGTTCACCAAACATTTTGTAGATTTATCGGTAATTTTTTCACTAGCCACCCAATTATGATACGAATCTACGCTACTCTCCTGATTACATTTTTCAGCCTGAGTAATTTTCTGCTAGCGCAAACCAGTCCGGATGTTCTTTACGGAGAACTGTTTGAAGCAGTGCAATTGGCTCCGGTCTTTAAAGACTCCAAAACTTTCCCCGATTGTATTCCAAAGCAATCCCCAAAAGAGATTCTAGACGCTTACCTACAGCAAAAAGATCAGGCTAGTTTTAACATTATCGATTTTGTGGATGAATACTTTGAGCTACCAGCTAACCCTGCTTCGGGATTTCAGACCGATACATCCAATACAATTGATGAGCATATTGAAGAGCTATGGCCTATCTTAACCAGAGAACCTCAGAGCGAAACCCAAGGATCACTGATTAATCTACCCAACCCTTACGTAGTACCCGGTGGCCGTTTTCGAGAGATTTACTACTGGGATAGCTACTTTACACTGCTTGGCCTAGCCGAAGACAACCGAATTGATCTGATAGAAAATATGGTGGATAACTTCGCTTTCCTAATTGACGAATTAGGCTTCATTCCTAACGGGAATCGAGCCTACTACACCAGTCGATCTCAACCTCCCTTCTTTTCATTAATGGTTAGGCTGTTAGCCGATATTCAAGGAGATAGCATTCTAGTCTGGTATTTACCCCAAATGGAAAAGGAGTATGAATTTTGGATGGATGGCACAGATCAGCTTAGCGAAACCGATAGTGCCTACCGAAGAGTAGTTTATGTTGATGGCATCGTACTGAATCGCTATTGGGACGACCGTCCGGTTCCCCGCCCGGAGGCTTACAAAGAAGATGTTGAAGTAGCGGAAAGTGTACCTAATATTTCTGAGGAAGTAGTGTACCGAAATATTCGGGCCGCCTGTGAGTCGGGATGGGATTTTAGCAGTCGTTGGTTCCGAGATGCCCAGAATCTGAATACGATTCGCACCACTGACTTAATCCCGGTTGACCTGAATTCACTACTCTATCATTTAGAAACAACTCTATCGGAAGCCTACGCCCGCAATAATCAACCGGAGCAGCAACAGAAACTAGAAAAGCAGGCTAAAATGCGTGCCAAAGCCATCCGAAAATATTGCTGGAATCCTCGTCAGAAATTCTTCTATGATTATGACTTTGTTCTTGGTGAACTATCAGATCAACGCACTTTGGCTGCCGCTTATCCACTTTTCTTCAAGATTGCCCGATTACGTGAAGCTCGGGGTGTAGCTCGTGCATTGGAGCAAGACTTTTTATTGCCAGGTGGGCTTAGGACGACCCTCAACAATAGCGGTCAGCAGTGGGATGCCACCAATGGCTGGGCACCTTTACAGTGGATTGCCGTGAAAGGGCTGACCAACTACGGCTACACCAAGCTAGCGGAAGAGATTAGCAACCGCTGGGTAGAGAATAACATTCGAGTTTATGAGAATACGGGCAAACTGGTTGAAAAATATAATGTACAGGATATTACCTTAGAAGCGGGAGGGGGAGAATATCCGGTGCAAGATGGATTTGGCTGGTCCAACGGGGTTTATCTGAAATTGGAGGCTATTTCCGATGAACCCTAAGGCTATCAAGCTTTCACTTTGACTGAAGAGTTAGCCGAGGTTAATGGCCAACCAGCTCGGTGAGCTTCACGAAGTATCAAGAAAAAGGGAATCCACCAAATGAGATCATTGGTGATTAGCGTATACGCGAAAGCGGCCGGAACCGCGTTTAGCCAGAAATTATAGATGAATCCTAATGGGCCGAATATTTTTCCTAGGAAGCCAACAGCTACAATAGGCCAGTGCCGAACCGGATCAAAACTAGCCCACCAGTAGCCCAGTCCGTACACACCAATTACCATTCCCATTCCCTGCCAGATCATAGCGTGACGAGGTGGCTCCATACCAACTAACTCAAAAAAGTGGAGTGGAAATAAAACCACCCAGGCTCCCCAGAGAACATTATAAATTGCTGCCGCTTTAAGGGCTATACCCATCCATTGTTTCATAACAATACCAACTTAATGTTAGTAAGAATGGTTTTTCCGGCTGGGTTTTGATACGCTGCATTAAAGTGTCCGTTCACTGCAAATCGTAAGCAAGTGTTAGATTAACTACTTTATTTGTGCAGGATAGTACTTCGCCAAAAATTTTTTTACGGTATGCTAAAAAATTACTTGATCGTAACCTTCAGAAATCTCCGTAAGCAAAAAACTTATAGTATCATCAACGTACTGGGGCTAACCCTTAGTATTGCCAGTTCATTACTGCTATTGCTATACGTAACCGATGAATTAAGCTACGATCGCTACCACGAAAACGCTGACCGAATCTACCGGATCGCCATGAACGTACAAATGGGGGCAGAAGAACGGAAAGTAGCTGTGGCTCCAGCTGCTATTGCTCCTACCCTATCAAAGAACTACGCTGACGTTGAAAACTTTGCTATCATCCGACCTATTAACGACTTCAAAGTTATTCAGAATGGGCAGACTTTCTCCCAAGCTGATGCTTTTTGCGCCAATGCTAGTGTATTCGATGTGTTTACTTTTCCCCTCTTATCGGGTGATTCTCAAACTGCACTGGAGGTACCAAATTCAATAGTGATCGACCAACAAATGGCCGAACGCTACTTTCCAAATCAGGAAGCGGTAGGACAAACCTTACTGGGGGAAGATAGCCTGAATTACTTAGTAACCGGAGTTATGGAAAACGTCCAGTACAACGGGCACTTTACCCCCCAAGTGTTAGTATCCATCTGGGATGAGCAGAAAACTAGCTCCTGGAATGACTGGAACTGGGCCAACTATGTGAAATTAGCCCCCAATGCCGAAATTGGCCTGATTGAGCAATCTTTGGGCACGGTTTACGAAGATCATTTGGAAGAGCGCCTCACCGAAATGAATGGGGGGGCTACATTCGTTCTGCAACCACTCACCGACATCCACTTTCACTCTCAGCGTGATTTTGAACTAAGGGTGAATGATGGAAACATGGATTACATCTACATTTTCCTGACTGTCGCTTGTTTGCTGTTACTGGTTTCCAGCGTTAATTACCTCAATCTGGCTACAGCCCGCTCACTAAGACGAGCCAAAGAGGTAGGGGTACGAAAGGCCCTAGGTTCCACCAAAAGTCAATTGGTTCGACAGTTTCTAACCGAGTCTTACTTGCTCATCGGCATTTCTGTAGTGCTAGGAATTGGATTAGCTCTGATTTTAATTCCAACTTTTCAGCAGTTTACGGGTAAGACAGTATCGCTGAGTTCTATAATGACCCCAATTTCTTTAATCTGGGCAATAATATTTTTTATACTTCTAGGCTTGATCGCTGGAGGATATCCAGCCTTTGTACTTTCTCGATTCAACTCAGTGAAGGCGCTAAAGGGGGTTACTTTCGGGCAGTCTAGTACTGGAGTTTCATTACGACAAGCCTTAGTGATCTTTCAGTTTGTAGTTTCGGTTACTATGCTAATCAGTACGTTAGTGATTTTTCGGCAATTGCTGTTTGTCAACCAACAATCTTTAGGCTTTTCTCCTGAGCAGGTCATTACCATTGGCATGAGTAATGAAGACCAAAGAAAATTTCTTCCGCTCAAGACTGCTTTATTACAAAACCCTAATATCCAACAGATTTCAACTACGCTGTATCATCCCGGAGAAAAACCGGAGATCAACTCATTTCATCTAGAAAGTGACGAGGGACAACAAGATCGAATTCTTCAGCAATTATGGGTGGATCATGAATTTCTTCCCACCCTGGATATTCAGTTAATTAGCGGACGGAATTTCTCGGCACGAGAGCCGGGTGATACGACTCGGGCGGGGGTGCTAGTAAATGAGGCTTTGGTCAAATCTATGGGTTGGACGAAAGAGAATGCTCTGGGCCGTAGACTGTCTTCAGATGAGTGGCAAGATAAGGTAATTGGAGTGGTTAGCGACTTTCATATGCTTTCACTACACAATGTGATTGAGCCAATTGTGATTCGCTACTCCATTCCTGATGACTGGATGCTAGTCCGGGTAAACTCAACCAATATTTCAGAAACACTAGTTGATATACAAGACACCTGGAACCAGATAGTGGGCAAAACCGAACTATCCTTTCATTTTTTAGACGAACAGTTTGAAGCTCAGTACGAGAAAGACGAAAAGCGGGGCTACCTTTTTTCCGGGTTTTCAGCCCTTACGGTGATTATAGCCTGTTTAGGTCTGTTCGGACTAGCATCTTACTCAACCTCGCAACGGGTGAAAGAAATGGGTATCCGCAAAGTTTTAGGAGCCTCAGTAGCAGAATTACTCACGTTATTGGTAAAGAACTATGTTCGTCTGATACTAATTTCTCTGTGCATCGCTATCCCTATCGCTAATTATTTTGCTGCCGAGTGGCTTACCAATTTTGCCTATCAAACCGATATAGCCTGGTGGTATTTCGTGGTTCCAGGAGTAGCTCTCCTGCTGATTGCCTTACTCTCAATTAGCCAACAAACGTACTGGGTAGCCACCAAGAATCCATCGGATAGCCTGCGGGATGAATAACAATATTTATTCTTGAAGATTAGCGCAAAGTTCTCAGCTTAGGTAACTATCTTTTCTTCGCGATAAGCAGGTAGAGTCACCGTAAAGGTAGTTCCGGCTCCTTCCGCGCTGACTACATCGATAGTCCCCTTACTACGATCCACAAACTCTTTCACCAGTTGCAGCCCCAGCCCTATTCCTTTTTCTCCCGAAGTTCCCCAGGTAGATTTCCCCTCCTTTAGTTTAAAAAGGGTTCTCACTTTTTCGGGTGACATGCCTATACCAGTGTCTATTATCTGAATTATCACATCCTTCCTCACAGGTTGAGCAGTAATCGTAACCGCCCCACCTTGGGGGGTGAACTTCAGCGCGTTGTTGGTCAGGTTTCGGAGAATAGTAAATAGGGCGTTTCGATCCGCCCACACATACATTGGAGTATCAAGCAATGAGCTAAGGGCAATGTTTTTAGAAAGAGCCACCGTCTGAAATACCTCAATCACTTCGGCAGCTACTTCTTTTACCAACAGCTTCTCCGGCTGAATAGGAATATTATCTTGCTGATTAAGCGCCCAGTTCAGCAGATTGTCTAACATAAGCGAGAGGTGAATCGCGGATTTTTCTACATGATCAACAATGGGAGGCAGTTCGGCGTATTCCTGTTTCTCCAGGTGCATTTTAATGATATTAGCCAGACTATAGAATGAGCCAACCGGTCCCCGTAAGTCATGGGAAATAATAGAAAAGAAGCGCTCTCGGGTGACAATTAACGCATCCAGCATTTCATTTTGAGTATTGAGCTCTTCCTTTTGCTGACTCAATTTTTCGTTGGCTTTCTTTTGTATGCGGTAACCACGGTAATACAACCAAGCAACGATAACGACCAGCAGCGATAGTAAGATAAGTCCGACCAAGATGATTCGTTGTTTACCCCGCTTTTCGGTTAAAAAGTCAATTTCAGCCTGCTTTTGGGCTATCTCAAACTCGGTACGCATATCAGCCAGATTCTGAACTACCTCCAGGTTATTGATACTATCTTTCAACTCGAGATAACGGGTTTGGTGGAGATAGGCTTGTTCGTAATCGCCCCGCTGTACGTAAATAGAGGCTAAACGCTGGCTGGCATTACGCATTTGCTCCAGCAGACCATCTTGCTCGGCCATCTCCCAACTTTGCTGAGCGTAATTAAGGGCCGTTACCGTATCTTCTCGCTCCTGATAGATTTTAGACAGCGATAATTGGTATTCAGCAATGGCATAATTATCCTCAAACTTCTCTAGTCGGCTAATTGCATCATTCAGGTATTTTTCACCCAATGTTGAATTTCCTAGCTCCATTTCTAACAACCCCAGATTACCTGTAGCATAAGCCTCCCCTACCTCAAATTCTAATTCCCTGAACAGAGTTCTTGCTTCCTCAAGCGACATTGCTGATAAATCATACTGACCAAGCCCTTCATATATTTCACTAGTAGTTAGTAAAGCAGTTGCTAACCGAATAGAATCGCCTTTCTCCCTAAATAAAGAGAGAGCTTCCTTGTTGTATTCAAGAGCCCTTGAGTAATTATCCTGTTGAGTGTAAACATTACTGAGAACTAGATAGGCCGCAGCAACACCCTCCTTATACTCTTCCTCAAGATAAAAGGAAATGCTGTTAAGTACTGCTTTTTGGGCATTTTCAATTTCACCAAGCTTTTCATAAGCTTGACCCACATTAAGTAATGCTGCAGCCTGCCAAGAATTATTGCGCATATTTTTTGCTACTTTGAGCGCTTCTTGGGCATACTTTAATGTTATTCTAGGAACTGTCGTATAGTCCGCAATATCCATAGCTAGCTGATATCTCGTTGTGTCAGGCAGATCCTCAGTAAGCATTATTTGTATTAAACTATCTGCAACAGTTTTGTCTAACACTTGAGCAGTAGAAAAATGAAAAAAGCCTATTACTAAATAGGCTATTAAAAAAGATCTATTTCTCTTTCTGATAATCACTGCTATCTGGGAGGTTTGACTCTAAGTCTTGGGCGATCGGCTTGAGCTCTGGCGTTCTGAGCAACATACTCAATCACGTACTCTTCGCTACCATCAGCAGACTCTCTGATGGTTCCTTTCCAGGTGCCGCTACCATTTTTTTTAATCTCGCCCTGGAAAATATTCTGGCTGCCGCTAGCGGGGCGAATACACGTAATCTCATCAATTCCCTCTCCTAAAATCCACTCTACTTCGTCACCGTGGTGAACGTCCGTAATAATGCTTCCGTCGCCTTCGTGTCCCTCACTGTCCCGAAGATGTAGTTCACCCGTCTTTGGGTCACGACTAACATAAATCCTTACTTTTGACATAATAATAATGATTAAATTTTAGAAAACTAACTGTTTCGCCGAATGATTAACGGTAAGCAAGAAAGAGAAGGATCGTTAATTTCTTCGTTCAATTCGAGGGATACTCTTAGCCACGTAAGATTACTACCTAGTTTACCGAAACTATGCAACTTGCGGAGTTTTCAGAGCTTAGGAGGGGTGACTAAAGCTGGAGATAGAATATAAAAACTGTTCAGCGATAGTATTGTACGAATACCCTTCTTCAGCGAATATCTCGCCTAGGGTAGATTGAGATAAGGAGTTAGCGACAAAATACGTCCTAAGCCTTTACAACTACGCTGACTATTTCTTAGAAGCGAGTAAACGCTTAATGCTTTTTTCGGCATTCTCGAACTTAAACTGTGCTAGTACCTGGTTCATTTTCTGGGCTATGGCCTCTGTCTGTAAGTTACCAATGCTGCCCACATGGGTATGACTGATCTCAGTAGAAGGTTGGTAACTACCGCTAGCAATTTCCTCGCCCACCTCCCGGTAGGCATCCCGAAAGGCTTTTCCTGCTAAAACCTTTTCATTCACTCGCTCCACGGTAAATAAGTATCGGTACTTTTCGTCATTCAAAATATCTTCATTGACCGAAATGTGCTGAAGAGCAAATTCAAGTATATCCAGGCAGTCTTTCAACTGTCCAAAAGCAGGAAAAAGTCCTTCCTTTAGTACCTGCCAGTCGCGGTGGTAGCCGGAAATCATGTTAGTGGTAACTAACGCTATCTGATTGGGAAGGGAAATTAGTTGATTACATTTAGCCCGGATTAACTCAAATACGTCCGGATTCTTTTTGTGGGGCATAATCGATGACCCAGTGGTAAGCTGATCAGGAAAACGAATAAATTGGAAGTTCTGGCTCACATACCAGCATATATCATCGGCTAGTTTATTTAAGGTAGTCGCAACGGATGACAAACCGAAAGCTACTATCCGCTCCGTTTTCCCTCTGCCCATCTGGGCGTAAACCGAATTATAATTCAGTTCATCAAACCCCAATAGTTCGGTAGTCATCTGCCGGTCTAAAGGAAAAGAAGATCCGTATCCGGCCGCTGAGCCAAGTGGATTCTGGTTCACCACTCTATAGGCGGCCAATAACAGTTGGGTATCGTCCACTAGGCTTTCGGCATAGGCACCAAACCATAGTCCAAACGAAGAAGGCATGGCTACTTGGGTATGAGTATAACCAGGCAACAGAACATCTTGATGCTGTTCACTTAGCTCCTGCAAACGCTCAAATAACTTCTGAGTAGCCAGTACTACCTGACGAAGCTCCTCTCTAAAGTAAAGTCTTAGGTCAACTAATACTTGATCGTTACGAGATCGGCCGCTGTGCACCTTCTTACCAACATCGCCCAATTCTTGAGTAAGCAGTAATTCTACCTGGGAATGCACATCTTCAACCCCATCATCAATACTAAACCCTTCTTTCGTAATCTGTTTATAAATCCGAAGTAACGCCGGACGCAACTGCTTTAAATCTGATTTAGTGAGCAACCCTACCGATTCCAGCATAGTGATATGAGCTAGCGTACCCAGTACATCGTAGGAAGCTAGTACTAGATCCAGGACAGCATCCTGTCCAATGGTAAACCGCTCAATTTGCTTATCAATAGAGCTTGTGCTTTTCTGCCAAAGTTTCAAGGTAGTAAAGAATAGTTTAGGGTAATTAATGAAATGATATGTTGTAGTCCGCTAAAGCTCAAGCCAGTCGATTGTGTGACAGATAGTAATGGGAAGATGGATGTCAGATGATTCTGTTAAAGTTTCAGGCTGGTTAGCAGTTGAACGTAATTCTCAATTCCGTCCTGAATCTCTGACACCCGAATGTATTCATCGGCTATATGCGAGCGGCCTGAACTGCCAGGACCAAGTTTTAGCGTCGGAAATTCCCGGCATAAGGCCTGATCGGACAAAGTAGGTGAACCATAGAATTCCCAACCCAGCTCGATACCTCGTTTCACCAGGGGATGATCCATTGACAATGAAGAGGATTGCAGACGCAGTGAGCGAGGTTTGATCTCTGAAATTAGGTTATGCTGAAAAATTTCTAGTACCTGTTCATTGGTATACAGCTCATTGGTGCGAATATCTACCACAAAAGTACACTTATCAGGCACAATATTATGCTGAATTCCAGCATTGATCTGCGTCACGGTAGCGGTTGTCTCGCCCAGTAAATCCGATTTATTGCTGAAGCGGAAGTTTTTAATCCAGCGAATGTCCTGTAAAGCTTCGTAAATGGCATTAACTCCTTCATGGCGAGCGGCATGGCCCGAAATTCCGGTAGCAGTGCAGTCCAGTACCAGTAGCCCCTTTTCAGCAACTGCCATTTTCATGCGGGTAGGCTCACCCACAATCCCTACGTCAATCTTTCCTAGTTCGGGTAACAAAGCTGATATACCATTTTCACCCGAGATTTCCTCTTCGGCTGAGGCCGCGAAGATGAGATTATAACCCCGGTCAGCTACTTCATCCATTTGTAGAAATGTGTGAAGTAAAGATACCAGACAACCGCCAGCGTCATTAGAACCTAAGCCGAACAACGTCTCTTCCCCGTCTACTTCTTCAATATCTGCTTTAAAGGGATCACGGGTCCAGGACCCTCCGGGTTTCACTGTATCGTGGTGAGAGTTCAGCAGCAACGTAGGCCACTCGGCTCGAAAATCTTTGGATTTAACCCAAACATTATGTTTCAGTCGGTGTACTTCTTTGCCTTCTTTCTCCAGATAATCCACAATAATATCAGCGGTAGGTCCTTCGTTACGACTAAACGATTGGGTTGAAATGAGTCTTTGCAGCAGCTTGACTGCTGATTGGGTTGGGGTTGTTATTTCATTCATATTTTTTAGGTTTTGGGTGATAGGTTTTAGAGGTTGTTAAAGGTCAATGCGGGGGCAACCCTTGCTAGTTACTAACTGCTAATTATTCACTGTTCAAAATTGTTCCAAAATTAGTTTTTTCTGAGGGAAGGTCAGGTTGCCAGCGGTGAATTTCACGGTGATGCATAACCCGGACCTCTTCAACCCCCTGCTCCATTGCCCGAAAGGCATTATCTAGTTTAGGAATCATTCCCGAATGAATTGTTCCCTGCTCTTTTAGATTCTGGTAACGGTCCTGCTGTAATTCCCGGATTACTGAATTTTCATCGTCTACATCCAACATCACTCCCGGCTGCTCAAAGCAAAAGCTAAGGCGCGTAGAGTACACCTGGCTAATGGCAGTAGCTAATTCAGTAGCGATGGTATCAGCGTTGGTGTTCAGCAAATTTCCTGATCCATCGTGCGTAATGGGAGACACCACCGGTACCACACTATCCTCTAGCAACTTAGTTAAATTTTTCAGATTTACCTGCTTCACATCCCCCACAAATCCGTAATCGATGGGCTGAGCAGGACGCTTCACCGCCCGAATAAGATCCATATCAGCCCCGGATAAACCGAGAGCCGAAGTATTTCGAGCCTGGAGCATGGCTACAATCTGTTTATTAACCCAACCTGCGTATACCATAACCACTACCTTTAGCATGGGAGCATCCGTAATTCGGCGGCCTTCCAGCATTTGTACGGGAATACCCATTTGCTCCGCAAGTCGGGTAGCACTAGCGCCACCGCCGTGGACGAGTATTTTAGGGCCAGAAATTAAAGAAAAACCCGTCAGAAATTCAGACAATGCGGTTAGGTCGTCAATGACCTTTCCCCCAATTTTAACGATGCTAACCATTTTCTAAAAGTAGTTCTAAAACGGTTTGGGCGGCAGTAACCCGGTGAGCAGCCTGAGGAATTACCAGGCTCTGAGGACTATCAATTACTGCGTCACTAACTACCACGTTTCGTCGTACTGGAAGGCAGTGCATAAAGTAGGCACTGTTGGTAAGTTGCATTTTATCCCAGGTCAACATCCATTCGTTATCAGTGCGTAATACCTGACCGTAATTTGCGTACGAGGACCAGTTTTTAACGTACACGAAATCAGCATTTTGTAGCGCCTCATTTTGATCATTAGTTGAGGTGACACCTTGCGTAAAATCTCCCGATAACTCATAGCCTTCAGGATGCGTAATAACCAGTTCATAATCCGTTGTTCGCATCCATTCTAGAAACGAGTTGGCTACTGCCTGCGGTAGTGCTCGCGGATGAGGGGCCCAGCTAAGTACTACCTTGGGTTTTTCTTTCTTTTTGTATTCTTCAATAGTGATAAGGTCGGTCAGCGATTGCAAGGGATGACGTACCGAAGATTCTAAACTGATAACCGGCACTCCAGCGTATTTTTTGAACTGCTGAATGATGGTTTCCTGATAATCTTCTTCCCGATCCTGAAGCTGGGCAAAAGCCCGGATACCAATCAGATTGTAGTAAGAGCCAACGACTGCCGCTGCTTCTTTTACGTGCTCGGCTTTAGATCCATTCATCACGGTACCATCTACCATTTCCAGTTGCCAACCACCTTGGTTAATATCAAACACTACCGTATCCAATCCAATATTCATCGCCGCTCGTTGCGTACTGAGACGAGTACGAAGACTGGAATTAAGGAATATCAGACACATGGCTTTACCCTGACCCAGCGTTTTTCGTCCCTGTGGATTCTCCTTCACTTTAGCAACGGTACGCCAGAGTTTTGGCCAGTCTTCAATATCGTTAACCGACGTATAATGCTTCATAGGTTGGCTTTAATCTAGTAGTTTTGGTAGCTTTAGAAAGCTAATAATACTTCTATTGGCAAGCTACCAGAAAAATTGCTTTGAAACTACACTACTACATATAGAATGGAAAATAGTCGTCGTTCTTTTTTACAGAAATTTGGTACTCTTAGTGTTTCACCTTTAGCGTTGAGTACTCTTCCAGATACGGAGTGGGATCAACTCCTCTCTTACCTCAATCGTCAGAAGCAGCGGTCTAACCAGGATATTGCCCGCGATGAAGCCTACTGGCGGGAGGTAGCCAAAGCTTACCGGGTCTCTCCTGATTTCATTAATCTGGAAAATGGATATTACAGTATGGCAGCCTGGCCGGTGTTAGAAGCCCAGTGGCAGCATATTCAACGGGTAAATCAAATCCCTTCGTACTACATGCGAAACTATCAGTGGGATGAACGAAACGCAGTAACCGCTGCCTTAGCCGAATTTGCTGGTTGTACGGTAGAGGAGATGGTTGTTTGCCGCAATACCACCGAAGCTCTTGACACTGTGATTCTCGGGCTGGATTTAGATGAGGGCGACGAAGCCATTATGAGTAATCAAGATTACGGCAGCATGCTGGCGGCTTTTAATCAGCGAGCGCGCCGGGATAAAATCGTAAACCGAGTTATTTCTCTGCCGTTGCATCCGAAAAGTGATGAGGAAATAGTTGATTGCTTTGAGAAAGCGATCACCCCTCGCACCAAAGTGATGCATGTCACCCACCTCATCAATATCACCGGCCAAGTACTTCCGGTTCGGAAGATTTGCGATATGGCCCATTCCTACGGAGTAGAAGTGATCTGCGACTCAGCCCACGCCTTAGGGCATCTGGACTTTAAAATTCGCGATCTGGATTGCGACTACTGGGGAACCAGTCTGCACAAATGGGTGGGTGCCCCATTGGGTAGCGGAATTCTGTTTGTAAAGAAAGAAAAAATTGCCCAGGTATGGCCTTTGTTAGGCGATGATGGTTTCCCTGAAGATGACATCCGTAAGTTCCAACATTTCGGTACCTTACCGGTGACCGGCCACATTTCCATTATGGATGCCCTCAAGTTTCAGGACACGATCGGTATTGGCCGCAAGCAAGCTCGGCTACGCTACCTGAAACAGTACTGGACCGAACAGCTAAAAGACAAACCGGGAATAATTATTAATACTCCTTGGGAGGAAGAGCGATCTAGCGGGATTGCCAACGTCGGGGTAGAAAACTTAAGCCCGAAAGAACTGGCTGATCGCCTGATGAAAGACTACAAGATTTTCACCGTAGCCATTGATAACGAAGCGGTGAAGGGTATTCGGGTTACCCCCCACCTGTATACTTCGCTAAATGAGTTAGATCAATTGGTGACAGCTTTGACTGAGATTAGTAAAACCTAGTTAGATAGTTGTAGAATCAGTTAAAAGTTTTCTTCTCCTTGAAAATGCACGTTTTACTTTGTTTGAGGAATTTTTTCACAAACGGTTCTAACTCCATTTTTTATTTTTTGATGAGGTATTATTCTGTTTTCACTTTTTTTCTGTTGGTAACTCAGTTAGGGCTTGCACAACCTGACACTCTCAGAGCTTTTCCTGAGCATAGAGTAAAAGGTGGTGCTGATGCATTCTACAAACTGACGCAAAATACCCTGCGCTATCCGGGAGATGTCCACCGTGATGGAATTATGGGAACTGCTATTGTCTCCTTTGTGCTAACCCCTGATGGGGAAATTACCGATATAAAAATAGTAAACTCACTAGGACAAGACATAGATGCGTTAATCACTTCTGGGGTTAGTAGGACAAAAGAGTTGTGGCGACCAGATTCGTCACAGATGAACGATTACATTTTGTATCTTCCGGTAATTTATATCTACAATGATATTCCTTTTCAGCAGACGGTACATCAAGCAGATTTTCTGCTAAGAGAGATTAAACTGCTAAACTTTGGAGAAACCAGAAGCCATAGAGTCAGAGTTAAAATCCGGGAAGATCACTTTTTGTACGAACGGGCAATAACGCACTTTCATGATAGGAAATACAAAAAAGCTATTCCACATCTGGATGAATTGATACGAAGAGATCCATTCAACAAGGACTATTATATGATGCGGGCATTTAGCCGTTATCAGTTAGGCAATAAATCCGATGCCTGCCTTGATTATCAGAAGATTCGTACTTTATTACATAGACCTATTCCAGATGCAGCCCAAAAACTCTGTCAATAAACTATTTTTCATGCTAATTCTGCTATTGTTGGCGGTCTCCACCTATACCTGGAGTACACCCCCGGATACCATCAACAGCTTTCCTGAGCATAGAGTACAGGGTGGCTCTTTTGCTTTTTACGAGTCTATCCAGAAGAATATTAAATACCCTCGTAATGCCCGACAAAACGATATTATTGGTACTGCCATTGTTGCACTTACCCTCGCCCCTTCAGGCCAGTTTACCCTAGAGATGGTCAATTCATTAAGTCGGGATATTGATAAGGAACTTACTGAGGCCTTTGAGAACACTCAAAAGCTTTGGCTAGCCGATAGCCTACAACAACAGGATGTAATACTATTTTTTCCGGTAACTTTTTTGAAAGATGGGGCGAGTTTCCAAAGAGCCGAACATCTAGCCGGTTTTCTGTTAGAGGAAATTAAGGTAGTGGCCT
The DNA here is from genome assembly GCA_937884755.1 of uncultured Flammeovirgaceae bacterium. GTDB lineage: Bacteria > Bacteroidota > Bacteroidia > Cytophagales > Cyclobacteriaceae > Tunicatimonas. Next base: position 11,456 of record CAKZYJ010000512.1, on the reverse strand, counting down.
ACCAGACCGGAGGGGGAAGAGCAAGAGTGCGAAACGATCATTCGCTTTACGAAAAGGCTGTTACTTTTTACCACGATAAGAAATACGAAAAGGCAATGAAATTTCTGGACGAGCTTATTCGTCGTGATCCCTTTAACCCTGATTACTACAAAATACGGGCTTATTGCCATTTTGAATTAGATGATGAGATTGCAGGCTGCCAGGACTACCAAAAATTACCAGTGCTGCTCCATCAACCTATGCCAGCAGCAGCAAAGAATATTTGCCGATCCGTTCTGAATCCCCATTAACTGTACTGGGTGCTTAGCTGGTTAAAACCAATTGTACGTGTGCAAGTTGTAGCCTAGATGGATATTGACGAACTCCGACAGCAGTACATTGAGCTTACCGATAAGGTAATGCCGAGCCTGGCTAGAGAAAAGAACTGGCCCGTTCGATTTAACCACTGCTTTCAACGAGTTATTCTGGATACACTTTTTCAAGATTGCTGGTACAACCATCTGAATCGCTCCAGCCGCGTTCCGGCGTATAAGCAACTAAACAATAACCAGCTTAAACAGGCTATTGATATTGCTCAGCGCATGATTTCCTCTTCGGAAACCATACTAAAACTCAATCGCAATAGCCTGGCCTACCGGAATAAATTAGTTACACCAATCAACTCCTGATTTACTCATGATTTCACCTGAGTCTACACTTACCGAAATACTAGACCATGTTTGGGGAATGCTGATACGAGGAGGAGCCGACAAAAAGCACGCTTACCATTTTCCGGTATTCGCTACTTACAGTTCTCTAGGAATTGAGCAACGTACGCTAGTACTTCGCCGAGCCGATAAAGCCGCCCGCCAACTAATATGCTACTCCGATCAACGTACCCAAAAAGTAGACGATCTGCAACGAAATTCCTCAGCACACTGGCTATTTTACGATCACGGAAGTAAGGAGCAGATTAGAGCAAAAGTCTCGGTTCAACTGCACCACCAAGATAAGCAAGCCCTAAAAGTGTGGCAGGAAATTCCTCCTTCCGCCCGAGGAGACTATATTGGCCCCTTACCCCCTGGCTCCCAAACCACTCAATACACTGACAATCTACCCGAGAGTTTTAGAGAAGAACCCACTGAAGAAAATACCGAGCAAGGTATAGGTAATTTCGTACTGATGGTAAGTGAAGTACAGCAGTTAGATTTTCTAAAGCTAAGACGAGAAGGCCACCTCCGGGCGCAGTTCACCTGGAGTCATGATCATTGGGAGAATACCTGGCTGGCACCCTAAACGAATGCAAAAACATCGGTAAAGGCTATTAGCCCAATGGCTGCGAGCAGCAAAATGGTAAGCAGAATTGTTGCCGGGCTATCAAAAATTACCTTGATAAGTTTATCCATAACTAGGCAGTTGTTGGCTTGTCGGGATGAGAAGTGGCCTCAGTATGGGAAGTCGCCTCAACAGGCTCTACATCTTCTATTTCGGTATCTTCTTTCTGTACTGATAAAAAATGGGTGAACGTAAGTGCGGCAATCAATCCTATTAGCCCACCTACTACCCAGGTAAATAATTCCAGACCTTCGGTCCCATTGGCATCAAACATATGGCGTAAATTTGTTCAACGTTGGCAAATCAGTTGAGAATTTCAACCTTACTATTATCATTAACCTCTCCCTACTAGTTTAGGTTGGGGCTTGACTGAAAAAAGGTAAAAGAGTATCAATTCGGGCGCAATTTTACCAAATTACTCGAAAACATACTAGTTTTGCCTCGGTTTTATCCTTGAGTCCAAGTATCAGCAACCTGTCCCACCTAAATGCGTTCACTCACTGAATTGATTGACAGTAGAAAGTAGTTCAAAAACTCATTATGAAAACCTACTTACGGATTCTTTCTTTCGCCAAACCCTATCGGCAGTACGTACCTCAATACTTACTCTACGCGTCTCTTTCAATCATTTTTGGATTAATCAACTTAACGCTACTGATTCCCCTCTTCGAAGTGCTTTTTAACCAAGTAGATGATAATACCTTAGTCAGCATGCGTAACATACCCGAATTTTCATTTTCGGTCGATTACATTCTCGGGGTTTTCAATTATTATTTCATTTCGGTTATTGATACGCACGGTAAAGTTGGGGCTTTGGCTTTTGTTTGTGGAATTATTGTAGTCTCGGTCATGTTAGCCAATCTTTTTCGCTACGCTGCGGGCATCACGCTAGCCAAAATTCGGGCTACTACCCTTCAGCGGCTACGGCTGCGCGTTTTTGATCAGGCCTCCCGATTGCATATGGGTTATTTTACCAATGAGCATAAAGGCGATATCATGTCCAGGATGACCAATGACATGCAGGAAGTTGAAGCCTCGGTGGTTAACACCCTCAAAATGCTTTTTCGCGACCCGGCCACCATTGCTGGATATTTTGCAGTGCTCCTATTCATGTCACCTCAACTCACCGTTTTCGTCCTTCTGGTTTTACTCCTTTCCGGATTAATCATCGGTCAGATTACCAAACGACTGAAACGCAAGGCTACCGAAAGTCAGGAATCCTTGGGCCGGATTGTTGGCATTCTGGACGAAGTATTATCGGGAATGCGAATTGTAAAGGCGTTTAACGCCCGCCCACTGGTCTACAATTCCTTTAAGAAGGAAGTAAAGCACTACACTCGCACCATCGTTTCTATGGCCCGCAAGCAGGAACTGGCCTCCCCCCTTTCCGAATTTCTGGGTGTTTCCGTGGTAGCAATGATTCTCCTCTACGGAGGAATACTTGTCCTCAACAACGATTCTTCGCTTACTGCCAGCGAATTTATTACGTACATTATCATCTTTTCCCAAATGCTGAACCCCGCCCGCTCGATTAGTAATTCAATCAGTGGACTTCAACGAGGGTTGGCTTCAGGAGACCGGATATTTAAAATTATTGATACCGAACCTCAGATTGTTGATTCTCCTAATGCCAAGGATCTTCCCGCCTTCAATGATCAAATCCGATACGAGAATATTTCATTTGCTTACGATGATGAACCGGTACTGGAGAATATTAATCTAACCCTAAAAAAAGGACAGACTATCGCGTTAGTAGGCCCGTCAGGAGGTGGAAAATCTACATTAGCAGATCTTCTAACTCTCTTTTACGATCCTACCCAGGGCACTATCTATCTGGATGATATACCATTACATGAATTTAAGTTGTCGGAGCTGCGGCAGCAGATGGGAATTGTAACGCAAGAGTCAATACTCTTCAATGATACGATATACAATAACATTACATTTGGTAAGCCTCATGCTACTGAAGAAGAAGTGATACAGGCAGCTAAGATTGCCAACGCTCACAATTTTATCATGGAGTCTCCCCAGCAGTATCTGACTACCGTGGGAGAAAGAGGAACCAAACTTTCGGGAGGACAACGACAGCGACTGAGTATTGCTCGGGCAGTTCTCAAAAATCCAGCAATTTTAATTCTGGATGAAGCCACTTCCGCCCTTGATTCAGAATCGGAACGGCTGGTGCAAGAGGCTCTAACGCACCTCATGCAAAACCGAACCTCGCTGGTAATCGCTCACCGACTTAGTACCATTCAGCACGCCGATGAAATTGTGGTAGTACAGCAGGGCAAAATTGTGCAACGAGGTACCCATTTGGAACTGGTAGAGGAGGGTGGTCTGTACCGCAAACTTACTGAAATGCAGGCAGTATAGTTGATAACAAACTACGGTGGTTCATTCGTTAACTAAGTAGGATGCTCTATATTTATCGCAATAAACCTGTATGCTCATGAAACCAATTCGCTTATTTTTCTTCATCCTACTGCTTTTTTACCACGCTACGCTGGTAGCTTTTGCCCTTAGCCTCAGCGATAGTGTGGCTAACAATCTGGTAGATAGTGCTACCGCAATTACTACCATCACCCTAATCGGGCTAGGCTTGTTTTTAGTAGTGTTCGGATTTGCACTCTTTGACCGTCGATACTACCAGAATAAACTGGCCAAACTGGAAGTGGAGAAAAATGAAATTAAAGCCCAAGTCTACGATATGAAGCGACGGGAAGATGAAATAGACCAGGAAATCAAGTCATTTGAATCGTCCATTCAGTCCGCCCCACCCGAAACGGAAGAAGACGAAAACAACGATCAACAGAAGCTTTTGTGAAAGAACTCATCCGTAGCGAACTGCTTGAAGCCACTAAGGTGCTAAATGCTTTTTTGGAAGACGAAAAGCAACTAGAGAAAATTGAGCAGGCTGCAATATTGCTCGCTGAAAGCATACGGTCTGGAGGTAAAATTATTAGTTGCGGAAACGGAGGCTCCCACTGCGATGCTATGCACTTTGCCGAAGAACTTAGCGGACGTTATCGAGACAATCGCCGGGCACTTCCCGCTATTGCCATTTCTGACCCTAGCCATATTTCTTGCGTGAGCAACGACTACGGCTACGATCAAGTTTTTTCCCGCTTTATTGAAGGTCTGGGAAAGCCCGAAGATGCCCTGCTGGGTATTAGCACCAGCGGCAACTCAGCCAACGTGATTAATGCAGTAGATTCCGCTCGTTCACTGGGCATGAAGGTAGTTCTACTGACTGGTAAAAATGGTGGATTGCTTGCAGAAAAGGCCGACGTAGAAATTCGCGTTCCTCACTTTGGCTACGCCGACCGTATTCAAGAGGTTCACATCAAAGTTATCCACATTCTTATTCTACTGATTGAAAAGCAGCTTATTAACTCTCAGTAATTCACTCCCTTTTCATACATCCCTACCAAATTTCCAATAATCTGTTTGTCAGACATTTATTGGTTCATCATTTTTGAATTCTGAATCATTGTCAACTATCAATTTTTAATTATCAACTATTATTGATGTTAGCGAAAACTTATGGCGGGGCGGTTTACGGAGTTGATGCATATCTGATTACCATTGAGGTTAGTGTCGGGCAAGGCACTAAATTTTTCATGGTGGGTTTGCCTGATAGTGCCGTAAAAGAAAGTGAACAACGGGTAGAAGCCGCTATCAAGCATTCGGGCTACTCCATGCCCCGGATTAAAACCGTCGTCAACCTCGCTCCCGCTGATATTCGCAAAGAAGGTTCAGCCTACGATCTACCCATCGCAGTAGGGATTTTGGCGGCATCCGGACAGATTAAAGATGAGCTACTTAGCAAATACCTGATGATGGGCGAGCTTTCGCTAGATGGTATTCTACGTCCTATTCGGGGAGTATTGCCCATTGCGGTGGAGGCCCGTAGACATGGCTTTAAAGGGTTTATTCTTCCCAGAGAAAATGCTCGGGAGGCGGCCATTGTGAATAATCTGGAGGTAATTGGCGTAGAAACGCTGTCCGAAACGATAGAATTTCTGGAGGGAACTCGGAAGATTGAACCGCTGTGGCACGAAACCCGCGACATTTTCTTTGATGAGATCAACCAGTTTGAGGTAGATTTTGCCGATGTACAGGGACACGAAAGCATTAAACGGGCCTTAGAAGTAGCCGCGGCGGGTGGACATAACGTAATTATGGTGGGCCCTCCCGGCTCAGGAAAAACCATGCTAGCTCGTCGGATTTCTACTATTCTTCCTCCCCTCACGCTGCACGAAGCGCTGGAAACCACCAAAATTCATTCAGTTGCCGGTAAGTTAGGATCAGATACTTCTTTAATTGCCCAACGTCCGTTTTGCTCCCCGCATCATACCATCAGCGATGCCGCATTGGTAGGAGGCGGAAACGTTCCTCAGCCTGGTCAAATTTCATTAGCCCATAACGGAATTCTCTTTCTGGATGAACTACCAGAATTTAAGCGAACTGTGCTGGAAGTGTTACGGCAACCGCTGGAGGAACGCTCAGTCACCATTTCCCGGGCTAAAGGAACAGTGGATTTCCCAGCTAATTTTATGCTGATTGCTAGTATGAACCCCAGCCCATCGGGCGATTTTTACGATAAACAACTGGGTCACCCCGATTCTCCAGCTGCCGTACAACGCTACCTCAATAAGATCAGTGGCCCGCTCTTAGATCGGATTGACATTCACGTGGAGGTAAACCCAGTTTCCTTTGACGAGATGACCGCTAACCGCAAAACCGAGAGTAGCTTTCACATCCGGGAAAGAGTTGTAGCTGCCCGTAAGTTGCAAACCGAACGATTTAAAGATAAAGGCATTTACTGCAATGCCATGATGCCCCCTCCAATGGTAAAAGAAATCTGTGATATTTCCTCAGCGGGTAAAACACTACTGAAAACCGCTATGGAGCGTTTAGGGCTATCATCTCGGGCCTACGATCGTATTCTCAAAGTTTCCCGAACTATCGCTGATTTAAGTAATTCGCGAGAGATTGCTGTTGAGCATCTGGCGGAAGCTATCCAGTACCGTAGCCTGGATCGGGAGGGCTGGAATGGATAAGCTGAAAGCTTAGACAGTTGCTAAATCGAGACTGATGAACTGATAAGCAACACAAATGAGCAGTTTAGCCGTTATCTTTTAGAAGTTACCAACAGAAAACTATACTTTTGCGTGAATTTCAACCGATTATGAATCGAACAATTTTTCTATTTCTCGGCTTGGCTGGAATAATGTTCATTTTTCAGCAGTGCGCCCCTTCCAAAACCATCTCGACCCAACGGTCAGATGATTACGAAGAGGACATTAGTCGCTACCGCATTCAATACACCGATTCCATTGACCAGGCGACATCTTTGGATGATTCGGTAGTACCCAATCCGGAAGAAAGAGTATTGGCTTCCACTTTAGAAACTCCCTATTCAGTCACGGAAGATATGGCTGAATATTTCCGAGCCGTAGACGACCTGAACCAGAAACGTAACGAGTATCAAGGATTTACTTTACAGGTTTATGCGGGCAATAGCCGTGAGCGGGCTAACGAAGCGAAACTAAAAGTCTACGATGCCCTCCCTGATTCTGAGCCGAAAATGGCGTTTAACACACTCTTTCGGGTTCGAGTGGGTGAGTACGATAATCGGCTGGAAGCCCAGCAGGATTACATTGCTCTGAAAGAATTCTTTCCTAATGTACTCTTTGTTCCGGCCACTTTTCCGGTAGTTGATTAACTTCATTTATGTCATTACAAGAACGTATTCAAACCCTGTCCCGAGAACGAGCGGAACAAGTTATTGGTTTTCGCCGCCACTTACACCAGCACCCTGAACTGTCTTTTCAGGAGCATAATACCGCTCGTTTCGTAGCTGAACAATTGAAGTCCTTTGGTCTGTCACCTCAAGAAGGAGTAGCTGATACTGGAGTAGTAGCCACTATTGAAGGTAGGAAACCCGGCAAAACAGTAGCACTTCGAGCCGATATGGATGCTCTGCCAATCAAAGAAGCTAATGACGTTCCCTATAAATCTCAGAATGACGGGGTGATGCACGCCTGTGGCCACGATGTACACACTTCATCGCTGTTAGGAACTGCCTATATCCTTCAGCAGTTGCGCGAAGAATTTGAAGGCACTGTAAAGTTAGTTTTTCAACCCGGTGAGGAGCGTTTTCCCGGTGGGGCCTCGCTCATGATTAAAGATGGAGTACTGGAAAACCCTAAACCGGACAACATGCTGGGACAGCATGTACTCCCCCACCTTCCCGTAGGAAAAGTAGGATTTCGGGAAGGAATGTATATGGCCAGTGCCGACGAAATTTACCTAACCATCCGCGGAAAAGGTGGTCACGCGGCTATGCCAGAAAAGAATATCGACCCGGTGATGATTACTTCCCAGGTTTTGGTTACACTTCAGCAGGTAATTAGCCGGGCAGCTAATCCTAAAATTCCGTCGGTGCTTTCCTTCGGAAAAGTAATTGCTGAGGGGGCTACCAATGTTATTCCCAATGAAGTTTACCTGGAAGGCACTTTCCGGACGTTGAACGAAGAGTGGCGGCACAAGGCTCACCAAAAAATTAGACAGATCGTTACGGGCATTGCTGAGAGTTTGGGCGGCTCGGCCGAAGTAGATATTAAAGTGGGTTACCCTTTTTTACAAAATAATCCTGAGCTCACCCAGCGAGTAAAACAGTCGGCCATAGAGTACTTAGGTGAGGAAAATGTGGTGGATCTAGACTTGTGGATGGCCGCTGAAGATTTTGCCTACTATACCCACCACGTAGATGCGTGTTTTTATCGTTTGGGAACCGGAAATGAAGCTAAAGGCATAACCTCAGGAGTGCACACTCCTACTTTTGATATTGATGAGCAGGCGCTAGATATATGGCCTGGATTGATGAGTTGGCTTACACTCACTGAACTAGCCTCAGGCACTTAAAACTTCAGTATATACGCGATATTGATCAGCAGCAGAAAGCCAAGCAGCAGCCAATACATCAGTCGGGCGCGTTTAGATGGTTTGCCAAACAGCAAGTAATGAAACCCGTATTTCGCGCGATGTTCGTAAGGAGTTTTCATGAGAACACGGATTAGGTGAGAAAATCAATGTTAAGAAATTGTTAACTTAATGTTAAGAAATTGTTACCAAAAATACTATTTAGTTCCTGGAAAAGTTTTTGGTTAACCATTAGAATAGCATTAGTTTTTGTTGTTCTGAGTCCATCAGTCGAAGCAGTTACCCAGAATTATCGGCTCATTCTCACCGAAAATCCCGGTACATCCATCACTATCGGATGGGAGCTTATTGCTGGTTGCCCTGATACCCAACGTATATACTTCGATACTATAGATCACGGTCAGGATACCGCAGCATATCAATTTCAAGTATCGGTAACTGCCTCCTACTTTCATCAGGGAATGGAGAATTATTTCAGTACTCTCAACAATTTAAAACCAGATACTTACTACTATTTCGTGATTGCTGAAGACGAAGGAATCAGTAATCGTTATTGGTTTCAGACTTTATCTAAAAAGAAAAATTCTTGGAAGACCTACTGGACTTCTCCCGACCTGCATCAAAAGCCGGATGAATGGAGAGAACTAAACGCTTGGGTAGCTAAAAATGAATTCAATTTTTTGTTAATGGATGGTTTATCCGGCTTTCACACTAAAACGGATTGGAGAGAGTGGTTAGAAAATTGGCAATCTTCTATTTCTGCATCTGGCCGAATGACTCCCTTACTGATCATTGGAAGTTTCTCTTCGGATATTCAGTATTTATTCAACCTTCCGGAAAAACCACTTTATACTTACCAACTTTCCTCCCAAAGTGCGTTAGTAGTACTGCCTGAAAAGGGAAAGCTGAAGAGGCGGCATTTGAAGAAATTTTCCCCGGAAGCCGTTGTTATTGGATACTCCTTGGTCACTTTGGACAAAATACCAGAAGCAGTCGATATTAACCTCACCTCCTCGTCTACCCATTATAATGAGTTGCCCAACCAGTTTGGTTTTCCTGATGATGAAATGATGGTAGAACTACACTGGAAAAACGGTCAATTCAGTGTACAGTCTGGCATTGGAAAGAAAATATGGGAAGTGTTTTCTAACTGAAGAATTCTAATACCTGCACCCGAAACTGCTCATTTACTGCCATTGCCAGCAGCACTGACACAATCAGTCCAACCGTTGCTAATCCCACATCCTTACCAATCATTCTGAGCGTTCCCAGAATTCCTCCTTTTTGGGCTTCGCCATTAGCTCTTTCCCTCAGGCGTATACCTAACTCGCGGCCACCCAGCAAACCAATAAACACCCAGGTAGTGCTCATCGGAATGGTACTGATGGTAAGCTTGTATATCAAAATAAGAGCATACACGAAATCAATGATAGTAGCCGCCCGAATATCGGTTACTTCGGTCTTTTCGTTGACGATGTCTTGAATCTTATCTCCTTTCAAAAAGAAAATCAGACCTAATCCTAAAAATACGATAAGAGCAAAACCTAGAAACTGGGCAACGTTCAAAGAACGGGGCAAGTAAATAGCAATGTTAGCAGCGTCCTGCATAATCCATACCGACCAAAGCGTTCCGCTAGTAATCCACTGGGCTACCGCCCACCCTACTTTGGGTTTGCCCACAAAGTAACGCCTAGTAATATTGGTAATCAGAAACCAAACTACCAGCCCTAGCACAAAGGCTATTAAATAGGCTGACAGGCTTTTATTGATCACCGAACCTACCGCACTCGGACTAATAGCAAAGCTGCTCAGCAACAGAAATGTAGTAGATACCGGCATCCGTAGTCGGGTCAGAATCAATAAGAAGATCGGCGCTGCAATCTGGAGAAATGCAAAATTGTCGGGCTGAGGAAATGATAGGGAGCCATCGGTTTCCGTCGTCCGCAGACGTCCAAAAGAAACACCTCCATCGTACATAAACCAGCCTACAGTTACCGTTACCAGAAAAAGTCCACCGATATATAGCCAGAGAACATACCACTGTCGGTTGGCATTGGAGGCTATGAACGTACCCAATGTTTGAATACTATCGTTGGATACCGCCGAATAGGCAGCAACCAGGAAGCCAAACCACATAGCGATACCGGGATAAGGATAAACTACTGCCGCAATAAAAAAAAGTACGCCAATCAGCAAGATAAACGTACGTTCTTCTCTGACCAGGTCAAAAAATTGGAAGATTAGCTCCCGAAACTGATTATTACTACTAGTTTGGTCTTTAGTTTTTGGCATCGGTCTAGGAAGTGGAAAAATTCCTTCAATATTAGTAATAATGAAGGGCAAATAAAAAAATAGTAACCAACGGGAACTCAGGATTTTTTTCGGAAAAATCCACAAAATCGCCTTCTTTGCTAACGAATTAAGGAATTGGTGGTTAATACAGCTCGTTAAAGGAAAAATTTCTCATGATTGAATTTGAACAATTTACGCTAGATAACGGATTACAAGTGCTGGTTCACCCTGATTCATCCATCCCCATTGCCACTACGAACATTCTCTACAACGTAGGTTCTCGTGATGAAGATGAAAATAAAACTGGGTTTGCTCACCTGTTTGAACATCTCATGTTCGGAGGCTCCCAATCCATTCCTTCCTTTGATGAACCATTACAGAAAGTAGGTGGGGAAAACAACGCATTTACAAATCCTGATATTACCAACTACTATATTACGTTGCCTGCGGCCAATCTGGAGACTGCTTTTTGGCTGGAATCGGATCGGATGCTGAGCTTGTCGTTTGATCCCAATGTGCTGGAGGTACAGCGGAAAGTTGTGATTGAAGAATACAAACAGAACTACCTAAACCAACCCTACGGCGACGCTATGATGAGCTTGAAAGCCCTGGCGTACCAGACTCACCCCTACCGCTGGCCCACCATCGGACGTGATATTGCCCATATTGAGGATGCTACCCTGGATGATGTTAAATCATTCTTCTACAAATTTTATCGCCCGAACAATGCCATATTGGTAGTAGCTGGACAGGTAGAGGTAAGCAGGGTTCGCCAGTTAGCCGAAAAGTGGTTCGGGGATATTCCGGCCGGAGAAACCTACCGTAGGAATCTGCCCCAGGAACCCCAACAAACTGAGGCTCGAACCACCCATCGGCAGGCTGACGTACCGGCACATGCATTA
>CAKZYJ010000511.1 GCA_937884755.1 uncultured Flammeovirgaceae bacterium | reverse complement strand
TGAGGTCCCAAGAAATAAAAAAGTCGGAAGAATAAATCTTCCGACCATGACTGGTCGTTTGAGCCCTTTTTTAAACTTATTTTTTGCAACTTTATTGCGAATACTATCAGACGTCAAACGTTGTAGCAAGTATATCACTACTAAATCTAAGCAGACAGACATATTAGGAATTATTAGTGCTGGACTACGCATTGTGCACTGTCTGTTGGTTCCTTTACTAATAGTTTACGGAGTTTCATCAGAGGGTTTGAGTAGCAATTGGGAGCATCTGGATTGGGGATTTATCATTTTGAGCGGACTAGCTGTTATCCTGTCCACTCGCCACGAGAAGAATCAGCGATTAGCTTTTCTCATGTCCTGGTATTCACTTTTTCCCTTTTGCTTCACGACCTTTAGATACCAGCCTTTTATCTTTCGGTAGCCTCTTCAATAGGGCTAGCCACGCTACATCTGTTACATTTCAGAGGAAAAGAGCATAAACAATTTTCAACTGCCTGATAGACAAATACTTAAACCAAATACTGCTATTACTTAGCATCTTTGTAGATCTTACCTTCTTTCTTTACAAACACTACCTTCTCCATTGTACCAATATTTTCTAACGGATCATCAACTACCTTAATAATGTCTGCCAATTTGTCGGCTTCAAGCGATCCTAACTGATTATCTACACCTAATATTTCAGCGGTAATCATCGTGGCTGACTATATTACCTCCATTGGCCCCGGATTGCCCATTAAGTCTTTTCGCAGCCCGTTCGTTAGATCAGCATAACCACTGGTGGTGCCTAGTAAGTTTCCCAAAATAAAAATTCTGGAGCCATCAATATAACTCGCATTAATAGCTTTTTAGCAAGATATTTGCCCCATTTCCACCTACATCAAGCACAGTAGTAAAACCCGCCATCAGGGTTACTTCTGTGTAGGGTATTGCGGCTAGTACCACATCGGTTTCGTTCGTCCGAAAGCTTTTAGAATAATTATCCTTACTGCTTTGGCTCTGAATATGAACGTACATATTTGTCAGTCCAGGAGTCACAGTCCGGTTCTTCAGATCAATTGCTATTCGTCCATCGCCAGGCACCAGATAACCAACTTCTACCAAACTAATATGATCGTCTTCAACTGTAATAGTTACGCGAAGTTGATCACTCTTTTCGTCTATCAGACAGCCACAATGAAGGTAAGTAGTTGAGCGTATACAATGTTTCCAAATAATGATACTTCATAAAAGGCAATTGGTTAGTGTAGTAATTACCTCCTTCATCCAATCTAACGGTATAACAAGAATAAGATAACAGAATATATATTACTATAATTTGAATTAATTTAATTAAAAAGTAATTTTGAGTGATTTTGAAAATAAATTTTCTTACTAATGATCAAAAATACCCTCAGCCTCTGGCTGCTCAATCTGTTGTTTATTTCCAGTTTCGCGGCCACTCCTCCAGAAATAAAATTTGGAAAAGTGAGTAAGGAAGAACTCAGTATGCAGTATACGACCATCGATAGTAGCGCGTCTGCGGTAGTGCTGGCCGATTTTGGCCGTACCAAAATTGACTATGCCCCTAACAAAGGATTCCAATTGGTTTTCACGCGCCACCGTAGAATTAAAGTATTTACCGCTAGCGGCTACGATCAGGCCGATGTAGCAATTCCGCTATACCACGATGGTAGTGATCGGGAATCTATTTCGCAAATAAAAGGCTACACCTATAATCTGGAAAATGGAAAGGTGGTAAAGACGAAGCTTAAGAGTGAAGGAAAATTCTTAGAAGAATATGATGAGAATTTTCATATCTACAAATTTACCCTGCCCAATGTAAAAGAAGGTTCAGTATTGGAGTACTCTTATCGTATCACGTCTGATTTTCTATTCAATTTACAGGATTGGGAGTTTCAGGCGGATATCCCGACGATCTGGAGCGAATACGAAGTGGAAATCCCGGAATACTTTGTATACAAACCCCTGGCACAAGGATACTATCCATTTGCGATTAACGAGCAAACTAATGCCAGCGGCTCGTTCAATATTATTTATCGTACCCAAAGTGGCAGAGACCCCCTAAACTCATCATCGGCGAAACAGGAGACTCGACAAGAAAGAGTAGATTACCGTGCTACCAACTTTCATTGGGCCGCTCAAAATGTGCCCGCTTTGATTGAAGAGCCGTTCGTCACTACGATGGAAGACTACCGGATGAAAATGGAGATGGAGCTTTCCAGCATCCAGTTTCCGGGCGAACCCTACAAAAACTTCACTACCAGTTGGGAAGAAATAGATGAACAACTACTCGAAAGTGACTACTTTGGCAATGTTATCAAGCGAACTGGTGGGATTCAAACGCAGGTAGCCTCCCTCGTAGCCAATGCCAGCACTGAGACTGAAAAAATAACCAGAATCTACCGTTACATTCAGCAAAATATTCGCTGGAACCAGTACAGCCGTAAGTATGCTGATCAGTTACCCCGTAAAACCATGGAAGAAAAATCCGGTAACTCAGCCGACATTAACTTACTGCTAGTTGCCATGCTTCGAGAAGCCGGAATTTCCGCCCATCCGGTTGTGCTGAGCACCCGCTCGCACGGTATGCTGCGTAAATCATTTCCCATGCTGAAGCAGTTTAACTACGTGGTTGCGATGGCTACTACCAGCGAAGGAAGTCTATTGATGGACCCTACCGATTCCACCTGCCCTCCCGGTACGCTTCCTATCCGTTGCCTGAATCAAGAAGGCCGAATTGTAACTAAAGAACCCGGAAACAAATGGGTGAGTCTGACTCCCACCAAAAGCTCTACGGAGACCACAATGGCAACCCTCACGCTGGTAGACGGCACATTATCGGGCAATATCAGTAGTTCCCGGTCCGGATACAATGCCATGCGATTTCGACGAAATGTACTGAAAGAAAGCGGAGTAGATGGGTATCTAGCCAAGCTGAAGGAAAACAGACACGCTTGGCAAATAAAAGACTACGAAGTAGGATCGTTGGAAGTTATTGGTAAACCTTTGAAAGAAACCTACGAGGTTACCCTTAATGAAGCTGCTCAGCAGGCCGGGGATATGATTTACTTGCAACCCATTTTTATGGGTAGAATGGACGAAAACCCCTTTAAGTCGGAACAGCGAGTGTACCCCGTAGATTATCCTTATCCGGATAAGGAATTGTTTATGCTTAGCCTTACCATACCCGATGGCTATCAGGTAGACGAGGTACCCGAAGATATGATGATTGCGTTGCCGGAAAAGGCCGGTCGTTACAGCTTCACTACCAAGCAAATGGGTAATACCCTGCAGGTAGTGTCACGTCTGCATATCGACCGGGTGAAGTTCTACGCCCAGGAATATCCTTATCTTCGGGAGTTCTTCAATATGATTGTAGCGAAGCAGCAGGAGCAAATTGTACTGAAACGTAATTAATACTGCTAGAAAATGAAGATAAAATATAAGTTCTACCAAAGTATCTCCCGGACGTACCTGCTTGGTACGCTCGCGCTAATGACTCTGGCTGGTGGTCAGCAGTTGAAAGCAGCTGATGACTACCGAATTTCTTCTATCCCGGAGAAACTACTTGAGCAAGCGGATGCAGTAGTAAGAAAGAGTGAGAAAACACTGTCTATTCGGGGAAAAGATAAGGGAACCTACCGAGTGCATCAGGCCGTGACGGTGCTCAATACCAATGGTGATAAGTACGCATTTTTTGCAGTATGGTATAATCCTCAGCGAAAAGTAAAAAGCATTGATTGTACCGTGTATGACGCTCGAGGGCAGGTCGTCAAGAAAGTAAAGAATAAAGATATTGAAGACGTAAGTGCAATCTCTTCCTTCTCCATTTACGAAGATGACCGGGTTAAATACTACGATTACGATGCCTCTAGCTATCCGTATACCGTGGAGTATTCCTACGAAATAGAATTTGACGGTTTCCTGAGTTACCCCGACTGGAATCCCGTCACTGGATTTCGGTTAGCGGTAGAACAGTCGGTGCTTCAGGTAAACACCCCTACCGACTTACCATTACGTTACAAAATTCAGCGAACCGACGAACCAATTGTTACTACCGAAGGTGATTTAAATTGGTACCGTTGGAAGCTGACTGAGCAGCCGGCTTACGAAAAAGAAGAGTTTATGCCCGATTTGGATGAACTCACTCCGCAAGTTTTTCTGGCTCCGGCAGAATTTGCCTACGAGGGATTTGTCGGTAACCAAAGTAGCTGGCAGGAAATCGGAGCCTGGATCAATACGCTGAATCAAGGTAGAGACCAGCTTCCACAAACTACCCAGCAGGAAATAAAGCAGCGGGTTGAAAACTTAAGCGATACTTCCGCTATTATTCAATCTCTGTATGAGTACATGCAATCAAAAACCCGCTACGTGAGCATCCAATTGGGCATTGGCGGTTACCAGCCATTTAAAGCAGCTGAAGTAGACCGCCTGGGATACGGAGATTGTAAGGCGCTGTCTAACTATATGAAGTCCATTCTGGCAGTGGTCGGCATTGACTCCCGCTACACGCTGGTAAATGCTGGCCCCCGCGCTGATAAGGTGACTACAGATTTTCCTAGTCTAAAATTTAACCATGCAATTTTAGGGGTACCGCTTTCTAAAGACACTATTTGGCTAGAATGTACTAGTCAGACCAATCCGTTTGGCCATTTGGGTGATTTTACGGATAACTGTAATGTGCTAATGGTAGATGAAACCGGAGGACGTATGGTAAAGACATCAGCTTATTCCTCAGAGGATAATCAACAAATCTCAAATGCTCGCATGAAACTGGACGAACAAGGAAATGGATTACTGACCGTTCAGACTCTGTATTCGGGGCAATTGTACGATGATATCGCCTATATTGCCCGGCTCAACGATACTGAGCAGAAGCAAGCCGCTTACGAACAGGTTAGTATTCCCAATTTCCGACTGGAGCAGTTTGATTATACCTTAGAAAAGGGGAGAATTCCGCGGGCTAAAGAGTCTATGAGTATCAAGCTTGACCGATACGCTAGCGTTAGCGGAAAACGATGGTTCTTTTCTCCTAACGTAATGAGTAGATTGGAAAGCCTCCCGGCCAACACTGAAGGGCGTAAGTATCCGGTGGTATTGCGGTACACCTACACTAAGGTAGATACTACTATTATTGAATTTCCGGAGAATTTATATCCTGAGTTTGTACCCGAGCCTACTGAGATACACTCAGAATTCGGAAAGTACCGAAGCGAACACAAAGTAGAGCAGGGAAATATTCTGTATATCCGCATGCTCCAGAGAAACAAAGGAACGTTTCCATCTGAATCTTATTCGGAATTACTGAAATTCTACGAGGAAGTATCTAAAGCAGATCGCCAGCAGTTTGTACTGCGAAAAAATACCTAAATTGATGAGTGATGACTAATGTTTGATGATCAGGCATTAGTCATTCTATCTCTTAAACTAGTACCGGATCTTCGTCAGGCTTTCTTAACGGGCCATCAATGGGTAAAATTACCCCCGGAGGCAGATCTAATTCAGGAGCATCCCACTCTACAGGCAGACCTCCGTCATTGTTAGAGCTGTTAGATCGCTCATCTCGAATAATTTTAAGTAACACTAGTGTGAGGGCTAGTAGGAAAAGAAAAAACAGAATGATGTAGTCGAGGGTCATAGTCAAATCTTATTATCTGAATAACTAACGAAAATTATTGATGCTTATTGACTTTACAGTTGCTAAGCTTCAGCGAGGAAAGTATCAAAAACTGAACCTATTTTTTTGAGTTAATTTCAATCTAGGAAAGAAGGATTAACTGAGAACGATAGTTTCCCTCAAGTACTTTTATTTCAGTACTTTTTTGGCAAGTGGCGAGCAAATAGTACATGGAGTGAAACAGGAAATTATGCTGATGCTCTTCTTCGAAGACCGAAGGGAATAATAGCAAACGGGTTTGTTTAATCAAAATGAATCTACATTTTTGTAACCTTTCGAAAAGTATTTAGAACCAATTTATATTATGGAAATTCAAGGAAAACTTATTGAACTCTCGGATACCACACAAGTGACAGATACCTTCCGAAAACGCGAATTTGTGGTGGAATATGCCGATAATCCGCAGTACCCCGAATTCGTTAAATTTGAGTGTATTCAGGATCGCTGTGATCTATTGAATAATTTTCAGGTAGGCCAGGAACTAACCGTTAGCTTCAACCTGAAGGGGCGAAAGTGGGTTGATCCCCAGGGGAATACAAAGTACTTCAATTCCTTACAGGCCTGGCGTATTCAGCCGGCCGCATCTGAGACTGCACCACCACCCAGTACTCCATCCAATGCTTCCGAATCTGCTTCTAGGGGTAGCGACAACCTACTTTCGGCTAGTGACGAGGAGGATGATCTACCATTCTAGAAGCTACGTTGGTGAATAATTCGGACAGTACGTATTTAACTTCTCCTCCCAATTGGAAAGTACTCCATCAGTTATGCAAAATTCACGCTCCTTCAGGAAATGAAGTAAGTCTAAAGAACTTCATCCTGGAGTACGTGACGCAACATCAGAATAAATGGCGAGTGCAGCCTAAAATCGTACAGGGCGCAGCATTTCAAGACTGCCTGTTGCTAGTATTCGGAAAACCGCGTACGGCCATTTTTGCCCATATGGATTCTATTGGGTTTACCGTTCGTTACGAAGATCAATTGGTGCCCATTGGTAGCCCCAGGGCTGAAGTAGGAGATACACTTGTTGGTGAAGACCACCTGGGGCCAATTGAATGTAGGTTGAATTTTACGGAGGAAAAGGAAGACAAACCCAAGCGGGCTCGCTACGAATTTGGCCGAGCTATTGCTCGGGGCACCGAATTGGTTTTTGCCTGCAACTTCCGGCAAACCGAAGAATATCTGCAGAGTTGCTACCTGGACAACCGCTTGGGAGTATACAATTTGCTGAAAATGGCCGAAACGCTGGAGAACGGTATACTAGTATTCAGTTGTTGGGAAGAACACGGCGGAGGCTCCGTGCCCTACTTAGCTAACTATATTTTTGAAAACCATAATGTTTCTCAATGTTTGATTTCCGACGTAACCTGGGTTACTGATGGTATCTATCACGGGGATGGAGCAGCAGTTTCGCTGCGTGATCGTAATATTCCTCGCCGGTCGTTTGTTAACCGAATAGTTGAGTTAGCCGAGCAGTCGGGCATACCTTATCAGTTAGAAGTAGAAGGTAGTGGCTCTAGCGACGGCCGCGAACTCCAAACCTCTCTCTATCCCTTTGACTGGTGTTTTATAGGGGCTCCCGTCGCCGATGCTCACACTCCTCACGAGAAAGTCCACCAGCTAGACGCTATTGCTATGTTCGCTTTACATCACTACCTCATCGATCATTTGTAAGCTACCTACCTCATGCGCGTTAAAGACCTTGACTTCAACATTTACCTAACTCAAGAAAAAATTCAGCAAGAACTAGTTCGGTTGGCTGCCGCCATTAACCAAGATTTTGCCGACAAAGAACCCATCTTTGTTGCGGTGCTCAACGGTGCTTTCATATTTATGGCTGACTTGGCTCGCCATGTCACCATTCCTTCGGAGATTACTTTTGTTAAGATAAAGTCGTACGAGCAGTTGCAATCTACTGGCGAACATCGGGAGTTTATTGGCCTGGAAGTACCTATTCGCGACCGCCACGTAATTATTGTTGAAGACATTGTTGACTCGGGAAACACTATCAAGTTTTTGTTAGAAAAGTTTGAGGAGCAGTATCCACATAGCATTTCTATCGTTACGCTGCTATTCAAGCCCGACGCACTACGCCACCCGCTAGATTTACCTTACGTGGGCTTCCGTATTCCAAACGATTTTGTCGTAGGCTACGGACTCGACTACGACGGATTTGGCCGCAATCTGCCCGATATTTATAAAATCGCTGACTAGGACCTTTACTTCCTGCTGACACTTTCTAAGCAGCAACCAATACCAGGTTAATCGGGGAATGCTAAGAAAAATTTCCGTTTCCGAACCTTGTATCGTAAACTTGCCTTTTCATGTATAGACTGAACTGTAAAAATTTATGCTGAATATCGTACTATTTGGCCCTCCGGGTGCCGGTAAAGGGACTCAGAGCCAGAAACTGATTGAAGAATTTCAACTAACCCATATTTCAACCGGTGACTTATTTCGAAAGCATCTGGGCGAAGGAACCGAATTAGGTAAACGAGCTCAAGCCTTTATGGATGAAGGCCGTTTAGTGCCTGATCAGTTAGTGATTGATATGGTGGATGAGAAGCTACAAGCTGAGAATAATTCTCACGGTATTATCTTCGACGGATTTCCTCGTACCATTACCCAGGCGAAAGCGCTAGATGATCTACTTAATCAAAAAAATACTCCTATTACCGGTATGATTGCTCTTTCCGTTCCCGATGAGGAACTAATAAACCGTATAGTAGAGCGAGGTAAAACCTCGGGACGGGTTGACGATCAGGATGAAGCTAAAATTGCTACTCGTTTGCAGGTTTATAAATCAGAAACGCTACCAGTTGCCAATTACTACGAGGCCCAGGAGCGCTACGAATCAATTGATGGGGTTGGCAGCATTGATGACATCTATGACCGAATTAAGGAAGCCCTTCAAAAGCTACAAGAGAAGAATTGAGAAGTCCGACGACTGAAGTGGGAAGTGAGGAACGGGAAAACCGAAGCGAGAAGCTGGAAGAAACTAAATGTTAGAGGCGACTGCCAGTGACCAATGACAGTTAGCAACTAACAACAGCGCCATCGAACTACTGAATACCCATGTCCTCTCCTAATTTCATCGATTATGTAAAGTTATATACCCGTTCGGGAAAAGGTGGCGCGGGATCATCGCACTTCCGCCGAGAAAAGTTTGTGCCGAAAGGCGGTCCCGACGGCGGTGATGGTGGCCGGGGCGGACATATCATTCTACGGGGTAATACTCAACTCTGGACCCTGCTGCACCTGAAGTACCGAAAGCACATTATGGCTAAGAACGGTGAAGGTGGTGGTCCTTCCCGCAAGTCAGGAGCTCAGGGTGAAGACGTGATACTGGAAGTTCCCCTGGGTACCATTGCGCGGCTGGACGAAACGGGAGAACGAGTAGCGGAAATAACAGAAGATGGGCAGGAAGTGATTATTCTGGAAGGAGGGCGAGGCGGATTGGGGAACGACCACTTCAAATCATCCACCAATCAGTCGCCTCATTACGCTCAACCAGGTGAACCTAGTAAGGAAGCCTGGTTTATTCTGGAGCTTAAGGTGCTGGCTGATGTTGGTCTGATCGGCTTTCCCAATGCGGGTAAGTCTACCTTACTTTCGGTTATTTCAGCCGCTAAGCCTGAAATAGCTGACTATCCTTTTACTACACTCACTCCTAATTTAGGAGTAGTGCAGTACCGTGATTTTCAATCGTTTGTCGTAGCCGATATTCCGGGGATTATTGAAGGTGCTGCTGAAGGGAAAGGGTTGGGCACGCGATTTCTCCGCCATATTGAACGCAATTCTATTTTACTGTTCGTCATTCCGGCTGATACCAATAATATTAATCAAGAGTATCAGACGTTATTGAACGAACTTCAGGCCTACAATCCGGAGATGCTAGATAAAAAGAGGTTACTAGCTATCTCCAAAGCTGATTTACTTGACAGTGAATTAGAAGATGCCATCCGTGCTGAACTTACCATTCCTATTCCTTACCTCTTCATCTCTTCTGTGCAACAGTATCAACTACCAGAACTGAAAAATCTTATCTGGCAAACCCTGCACTCCTAAAATCTGTCAATCTGTCATAATTCGTAGCTTGGCAAAAAAGTTGCCACTGTTTGAACGTTCTTGAACCAAAAGTTTTTAACGATGGTAAATAAAGAGGACCAAAACCAGCAAGATTCTATGACTGAAGATAAAACCAGAAACGAAGACGTTGAACAAGATATTCCGGAAAACTCTTCTAACGGTTCTGAGCAAAGAACTACCCCCTTTGATGAATCAGAACCAGACGTAGCCGAAGAGACAGTTTCCGAAGATGAAGAAATCAATCAGGCTGAAAGCAGCGATACTGCCTTAGCCGAAGCCAAAGATAAATACCTACGCTTATTCGCTGAGTTCGAGAACTTTCGTCGGCGTACCGCCAAGGAACGACTTGACCTTATTAAAACCGCCAGCGAGGATATTGTATCTGCCCTACTTCCGGTAGTAGACGATTTTGAACGTTCGCTAGAGATATTTAAGGAGAACGAGGCGGTAGCTCCCATGTACGAGGGCATTCAACTGGTGTATCAGAAAATGCTGAAGATACTAGAGCAGAAGGGCTTAACCCGTATGAATGTGGCTCAGGGCAGTGAGTTTGATAGTGAATACCACGAAGCCGTAGTGCAAACCCCCGCTCCTAGTGAAGAATTGAAGGGGAAGGTAGTGGATGTAATCGAGAGCGGGTATTTTCTTGGCGAGAAAGTGCTCCGTTACGCAAAAGTTGTGATTGGATCTTAACATTATGGCAAAAAGAGACTACTACGAAATTTTAGGAGTATCCCGCAATGCTTCTCCGGAAGAGATTAAAAAAGCCTATCGCAAAACGGCTATCAAATTTCACCCGGACAAAAATCCGGATAACCCGGAAGCAGAAGACCAATTTAAAGAAGCTGCGGAAGCTTACGAGGTGTTAGGCGATGCCGAAAAACGACAGCGATACGACCAATTCGGGCATGATGGGGTACGTGGCGGTGCCGGAGGCTTCGGTGGAGGCGGTATCTCGATAGACGACTTCTTCTCTCAGTTTGGGGATATTTTCGGCGGTAGTGGTAGTCCGTTTGAGAGCTTTTTTGGCGGGGGGCGTTCTTCGCGACAACGCCGGGGTTCCAACCTGCGCATTAAGCTCAAACTATCTCTGGACGAGATTGCTCACGGAGTTGAAAAGAAGATTAAAGTAAAACGCTACAGTACCTGCGATGCCTGCGGAGGTAATGGGGCAAAAAATGGTACTGCTCTACGAACTTGCCCTACCTGTAACGGCACCGGCCAAATCCGTAAGGTGGTAAATACCATGTTGGGTCAGATGGTATCAACCAACACTTGTCCGAACTGTAACGGTGAAGGAAAACTAGTTGATCAGCGCTGTGAAAACTGTAACGGCGAAGGCCGAATCCTGAATGAGGAAGTAATCACCGTGAAGATACCCGAAGGAGTGGGTGAAGGTATGCAACTTTCCATGTCGGGCAAAGGCAACGTACCTAAACGTGGGGGAGTACCAGGCGACTTACTAATTGTAATTGAAGAGAAAGAAGATGAAGAACTAAAGCGCGATGGCACCAATATCGTGTACGACTTGCACATTAGCTTTATGGATGCAGCCCTGGGTACTTCGGTAGAAGTTCCTACTATTGATGGTAAAGTGAAGATAAAAATAGATTCAGGCACCCAAAGTGGTAAGATTCTGCGTCTACGGGGCAAAGGTATTCAAGACATCAATGGATACGGCAAGGGCGACCAGCTTATTCACGTCAATATCTGGACTCCGAAGAACCTAACTTCTGAGGAGAAACGTACCCTGGAAAGCTTACGAGAATCTCCTAATTTTCAGCCTCAACCCGGAAAGGGTGATAAGAGCTTCTTTGAACGAATGAAAGAGTTCTTCTAGCAAAAATTTCATTAAAGTGGTGGTTTAGGTATTGCCACTTTTTTATTTGTTGGGGGTTTTTATCCTTAACCTTACATTTCTTCGCTAACAATCAGGGATTTATAACTTTTTTCGTTGACTATCGTACTAAGTCAACATGAGAATAGTTGCCTTATTGGTTGCATCCGTAATTGGGTATGCGACAGAAAGCTACGCGCAGGAGAAGAAGCACTACCACATTTCTCCGGTAGATGCTCAGAAAAAGGTTAATCTCAACGTAAACGCCGCTTCAGTCAATTGCCGTATCAATTCAACCTACAATACGCACGTTGTAAGTGTGTATGGCTACCCCCAATCCCGTGAATTTCACCCGGTATCGCAAACCGAGATTCAGGACAATATTCAGCAAGTTACACTTGACTTTGAGGACGGTAGTTCGCAAGATTTAAGCACAAATATCTCTACGCGGGTGTTCGGTGGCTTCTCCGAAAAGAGTGATCCGAATACTAAACCCTGGTATATCTATCTTTCTAAAAGTATTCCCTATGACCTTTCGCTGAACTACGGAATAGGGAGCTCTACCGTAGATCTTTCAGGCTTAGCGGTAGAAAATCTAAAAGTCAACACTGGGAGCGCGGCAGTTCGGATTGGCTACGCGGCTAATAAGCCTAATGAAGTATCTATGGATACTTTTTACACCAGTGTCGATATGGGAGTGCTTCAACTAGATCATCTTAACTTGTCGAGGGCTAAGGAAGTAATCGCTGATGTAGGCTTTGGTAAATTAATGATGCATTTTTCCGATAATCTGGCTGAGCAGAGCCGAATCAGGGCCAGTATTGGAGCCGGAACGTTGCAAGTTACTTTTGATGCTATTGATAATCCGGTTATTGTGGAAGTTCCCGACTCACCTTTGTGCCGGATAAAGATGCCTCATAATTTCCGCAAGATACGCGCCAATACTTTTGTTAATGAATTCTATCAGGAAGATGCCGATAATCTTCTCTCCTTCAATATTGATGTATCGGTTGGTAACGTAGAATTTATCACCACTGGCGACTAATATACTATCAGGCTAATTTTCTGAGCTTCAGTACCAAATCAGTTTTGGTACTAAATAGCTTTTCTTCTAACCCAACCGGATAGCTATGAGGATTGATAAATCGTTTAACCCCAGTGGGTAGCTCGGCCAGACTTTGGAAAGTAGTCTGCCGAATATCCTTTATATCCGGCGACTCGTACATTGCTTCCCCGTTTTTGAAGATAGGAACCAGTAATTCCTCAAACTCAGTATTATTCGAGTGAATAATCTTCCGGCGGGTAATATCCATCGGGTCAATAATCTTATGCTTATGGTCTAACGACTGCAAGGTATCGTATAGCATGTCGGCTACTAATTGCTTCTTTCCATTTTTTTGGGTAAAAAACCTTCTTACCTGCTGAATACCCGGATTATTTATTTTGATAGCCTGCTCCGAAAGTTTCACTTTATACTTCCATTCGCCCCCCTCCCGCAATGCTGCTAACTTATATACTGCCCCTAGGGCAGGTTGATCGTAAGCCGTCACCAGTTTAGTGCCAATACCCCAAACATCAATTTGTGCGTCTTGGGTACGCAAGCTACTTATAATATTCTCGTCCAGATCGTTACTAGCCACAATTCTGGTATTGGTAAATCCCGCCTCGTCTAATAACCGGCGGGCCTCAATACTGAAGTAAGCCAAATCGCCCGAATCAATGCGTACTCCCAGCAAATCCCTTCCTTTCTCTTGCAGCATCTTACCTACCTCTATCGCTTTCTTCACCCCTTCAATGGTGTCATAGGTATCTACCAGCAGAATGCAATTATTCGGCATGGCTTCGGCATAGGCCTTAAAAGCACTTAGTTCATCATCAAAGGCCATAATCCAACTGTGGGCGTGAGTACCGCTCACCGGAATGCCAAATAGTTTACCTGCCAGTACATTAGAAGTAGAAGTACAGCCACCGATATATGCAGCCCGACTAGCCGCAATAGCTCCATCAATACCCTGAGCTCTACGCAACCCAAATTCCAATACCGGCTCTCCTTTAGACGCTACGTGAATGCGAGCCGCTTTGGTGGCGATCAGTGTCTGATAATTAATAATATTTAGTAGGGGCGACTCAATAAGCTGGCACTGAAGGATAGGACCCTTTACCCGAATGAGCGGCTCATGGGGGAAAACAGCATTACCTTCCGGAATAGCGTCTACATCACAGGTAAATTTTAACTCCTTCAGGTAGGTTAGAAACTTAGAATCAAACAGCGGTTTACCATCTTGGCCTTCAATAGTAGAAAGGTAGCTTAGGTCGGTATCGGTAAACCGAAAGCTCTTAC